>JADGIS010000150.1 GCA_015233825.1 Erysipelotrichaceae bacterium RD49 | reverse complement strand
AAAGATTCAGATTTTTTAGATCTAGTAGGTAAACGCCCTGCAGTGGGTGTAAAGCAAGTCGGATCCTCTATGGAGAAGATGCATCTTTGAAGGAATGTCGTAATTGTCGCGATATTTTCCAACTGTAATTCCCCTTAAGGTACTGATTTGCTTGCTATGAACATCTAATGTAGTAATCTTATCCAAGTCTGCTTGGGAGACGTTACCATAACTAGTAATCGTGACTCCTTTATCAGCTAAAGCAGCCTTTACCGCATCGTATAACTTAGAATCTGTAAAGCTGCTGGGCAGGTTGATATTACCAGCTTCGGTGATACTGGTTTCAGCTGGCGTGAGATCGGCAGCCAGAATCGGTGTGCTGATCATGGAAGCCATTAAGCAGGCCGCCATCAGGGAAGTGTATTTTCGTTTCATTTCCTTTCTCCTTTGGTTTTTGGTTCAATTGCAATAATTTTGAATCACCATTATATTCGTTTTCCGCATAGAGTGCATTCGTCTTTGTAAAAAGCAGCATCGATCATACAGATTTGTTTTCAAATCCAGCGGATTCTGGCCTGGATTTCTTTTCCAGAGCCAAAAGAAAAACAGCTCCACTCCAAAAGCAGGGCTGTTTTACTCAAAATTAGACCCCTTCGATGGCATTGGGATCCAAGCCCGGATCAACGGCATTCGGATCCACGATGGGATCAACGGGTGCGGTATTCGGATCCACCGGCTGAACGTTGGGGTCCACGTTTGGATCAGTGAGCAGGGCATTTGGATCCGCCACTGGGTTCTCCGATTGGGCATTGGGATCTGTGGATTGCGCGCTGGGGTCGACTGGCTGGGCATTCGGATCGGCAGCGGGCTGTTGGGCGTTGGGATCAGCCACTTCAATATCCTGGCGCTTCATCGGAACGATGGAATAGATCGGCAAGGTTTCCTGGTGCTGGTAGATCAGGTGCAAACCTTCGCCGCCAAAAATGGCCAGAAGCGCACTCAGGCCAATCACAAGAATCGACTTCATCCAATATGTGAACATATTGGCCGCCTTAAACGTATTTTCAAGACGCATGTACTTAAACTGGCCCCAGAGATTCATCATTGGCAAAGCCAGGATCAGCACCTGAACCAGATAGGCAGCTGGCGCGGAATTGGATAAATACAGCATCGGCTCTAAGGCCTCACCATGAGCAACAATATTGGCAAACTCATACGAGCGTACCCATAAGACATAGTTGTTGTACAAGCCAAAGCCGGACAGAATGGCCACCCCATACAACATGTTGATTAAAAAGATCACTTGCAGTTTGATCGGGCGGGAGCGAACAGCAGTCATGCGTACTGCGCGTGAAACCGCACAAAGCCAGCTAAAAGTCAGCCAGAACAGAAAAATCAGCGGGCTGTAAGGAATCCATGGAAATCCAATGCAGAAAATCAAGCTGATCCAAAGCATTAAATTGCCCAGCGTATCGGTTCGCGAATGCCAGCGTTTAATTTTGCGGATCCCGAACGTCCGCATGGAAAATGGCGTCGTGATCAGCGACGTCCATTTTAAAGGGACCGCCATCAGCAGCAGTGCGATCACAAACACCACTCCCGATAGAATCAGATCCTGTTTCGACAGAATTTGCATACTTTCTTTCCTCATTTGTCCGGATTCTCGATCCCGTTACTTCTTTGAGAATCCGGATTAGATCACACGTTGTTCCTGACGTGAAGGCTCAAAGAGTTTTTTGTGAAGCCCAAGAGCCAGTATAAACGTGATTCCACACACTAGAATAACACCGATTACCGAAACATAAAGCTTACCAGGAAGAAACCTTGACACCCACATGACACCTAGATACAAAACAAACAGCCCGATTAAAGAAAGCCAGCGTTTCCAGCCGCCATCAAAGCGCTGCAAGCAGTCCATCAAAAGCTTAATCACCACGTAAGCCCCCAGGCACTGGGCGAGGTTTGGAAAGCCAAACGACATGGCTCCCATCAGATTCTGGTTTTCAAATCCTTGAATAAACAACGCTTCATATAAGCCTATCCAGCAGGGAGCAAAAAGAAGCAGATCAGCGATCTCTTTGCGAAAGATCTTTCCTTTCGATCCCGTCTTGGTTTGAAGTCTCTGCGTTTCTTGAGCCATTTGGCTCAAAATTTCGTCTGCTTTTTCCTCCTGGTAGTTGAGCTGGCTGACCATCTTTTGAATGAGCTGCTCTTGCTTTTCAATGGGCGCATTGGTCTGGCGTATCGTCAAGATCTGCTTTTGGCCGTCCTTCCGGCATGGGCCAGGGATTTTATAGCTGGCGATGGCCGGTGCCTTAAAGTAGAGATATAAATTCATAAGCGAGCTACTTATCCGTCCCCTGGCCCACAACTTGAATGAGATCAACTGGTGGATTGAGCGATTCGGCTTTCCGGATGGCTTCAATTTTTTCTTTGAGATCAAACAGCACATCCCAATAATTATCGGTCAGCGAATAACAAACCGCTTTGATCTGGATTCCCATTCCATTTGCGGTGTAGTCCCCTACAATCGTCTTGGGAGCCGGAACGTTCAAGACCCCGGATTCCCTTTCCATCAGGGCTTGAAGCTGTTTGCGGAAATTTTCAAAATCATCCTGAATAGACAGCGGCACCGCAATGACAATCCGGCGGGACGGCAAGGAGGAATAATTGGTTACCGGCGATGAAATCAGCGTTGCATTGGGGATAACTACCTCCTGGTGGTCAAAGGTCACAAGCGTCGTAAACATGATCTCAATGGCCTGCACCGTTCCTTCCAAGGATTCACATTCGATATAGTCGCCCACTTTAAACGGCTTCGTGACTAAGATTTCCAATCCGCCAGCCACATTGGCCATGTTGTCTTTTAAAGCCAATGAAATGCCAAGGCCCAAAGCGGAAAAGGCGCCGACCGCCACGGACATATCCACACCGATCTGGCCAAGCGCAATGATCACCGCCAGAATGCGGATGAAGATATTGGCAAATGAACCCGTGAAGGTCAAAACACCCTCTTCGACTCCTTTGCGGTTATGAAACCGCATAATCTGCCGTTTGATAAACGGTCCGAGAAAATAACCCACGAGCAGTTCGACAATCGCTGCGGCTAATTTGATTAAAAAATTGTTATGGATAAATGCATCCCAAGTCATACTTCCCTTCCTTTCAAACGAAATACATTTCAAAAAAAGCCGAACTCAAGCGAGTTTGAGTTCGGCAGAAATGTTTATTGAGCTTGAGCCACTTCAAGTCTTGCGATCGCGGTATCAATGCGGCGCAGCGTTTCGTCTTTGCCTAAAATCCAGGCAATTTCAATTGCGCCACCAGGCGTAAACTGTTTACCAGAAAGAGCTGTACGAACCGGCCATAAAACGACGCCGTTTTTAACACCCATTTCTTTGGGCAGGGCCAGCAGGGTTTCATGAACGGATTCTTCTGTCCAAGTCTCCAGGTTTTCTAGCGCTTTGCGGACTTCCTTTAAAGCCGTCAAGGCAGATTCAGGCGTGGATTTCATCTTTTTATGGCGATACATCTCTAAATCGTATTCGCCAGGTTTGTCGAAGAAATCAACGGATTCTTCAATCTGGTTGAGGATGTCAATGCGCGGCTGGATAATCTTGGCGATTTCTTTGAGATCGTAGGGGCCATGAACGGCTTTTTCCAAATAGGGGCGAACCGTTTCATAGTAGGTGTCCAGATCCATATTGCGCAGGTAAACACCGTTCATCCAGGTCAGCTTTTCGATATCGAAGATTGCCGGCGATTTCGAAATCCGGGAAACATCGAAGGCTTCGATCAATTCGTCAAGAGTGTAGATTTCCTGTTCTGTAGGCGGTGCCCAGCCAAGAAGTGCGATATAGTTGATGATCGCAGCAGGCAGATAGCCTTTCGCTACCAGATCCTGGAACGAAGCGTCCCCGTTTCGTTTGGAAAGTTTTTGATGCTCATCTTTCATGACGGGTGGGACATGAACATAGGTTGGGCGATCCCATCCATAGGCATCGTAAATCAAGTTGTACTTTGGCGTTGAAGATAAATATTCGTTGCCGCGGACAACATGGGAGATGTTCATGGTATGGTCATCAATGATATTGGCAAAGTTATAGGTTGGAAAGCCATCCGATTTCAGCAGAATCTGCTCATCTAACAGATCGCCATCGAAATCCATGTGGCCATAGACTTCGTCATCAAAGGAAACATCCCCGACGTTTTCGATCGTCTGGCGGATAACATAAGGCTGGCCGGCGTCGAGCTTTTGTTGAATCTCTTCTTTGGACAGGTGTTTGCATGGATCCTGGAATTTAAAGGAAATACCCAGCGATTCAGCTTCTTTGCGCTGCTCTTCGATTTCTTCTTCAGAGCAGAAGCAATAGTGGGCATGGCCAGTTTTCACCAGTTCTTCAGCATAGCCTTTATACATGCCTAACCGTTCAGACTGGATATAAGGCCCAAAATCACCGCCGATATCTGGTCCTTCATCCCAGTTCAGGCCAACGTCTTTGAGGGTTTTATAAATAATGTCAACAGCACCTTCGACTTTTCGCTCCTGGTCGGTATCTTCAATGCGAAGTAAAAAGTCGCCGTTCTCATGTTTGGCAATGAGATATTCAAATAATGCGGTCCGCAGGTTGCCGATATGCATATATCCCGTTGGGGAGGGGGCAAACCGCGTTCTGACTTTTCTTGTCATGAAAAACTTCTCCTTACTAATCAAGTCAAAGTGTAGTCGATAGCGCCTGGATTTGCAAAAAGATCGGCACAGATGGCCGGAAAAGGATCGTTTGGATGGCTTCTCTTTTCCGATGCGGTTCTTTAATCATTCTTGCTTATGGACTTGGGATTTGAATTCATGCTTTCTTCAAGTCCTTTATAATTAGACCGCTTGTACTTCCCTGCTCTTGCCGATACTCTCCCCGAATAGCTTTACCAGCAAGTTATGCACCACACCGCCCTCCTGTAAAAAAACTCTCCGATCAATAGCTCGAAGAGGTTTATGTTTGCAAGGAAACAAATTGTTTAGATGGAGTTATCCCACTTGTCGATCAGTTGTGGAAAGTCTTCCTGGTTTCGTTCTCTGTGGATCTGAATCACTTCGTTACAATCTGAACAACAACCAAGTTACCTATGGATACCAGGAACATTCCCGCGATCCTGCAGGCATGTTTTCGGGTACAGCATTGGTTGATTCAAGCTTTAAAAGCATCTACAGCAGAAGCTGTATCCACTTTAAAGATTGCCCTTTTTTACCAGCAGTTATATTATCCTTCTTTTTTTATCCTTCTCCTTCAGCTTAAAATAAAGAAACACATACAACCAATGAACAGGCAGCTGAAGGACAGATAAAGCCCTAATAACTACAGAGAGCGTGTCTATTGGCCTAGTCAAGTATAAAAGAAAGGATTTATTAAAGACCGAGGACGATTTAAAGAAACGCATCTTCACTTTGAGACGGATCCAGGCCAGCAGGTCCAGGTCGACTGGATTGAAGGCTTGAAACTAAAGCTTAAATCTGGAGAAACAGTTAAATTCAATATCTATTCTGCAACCCTTGGCTGGTCACGTGAACACATATTTATCTAGATGGACCTGACAAAAGCCTTTTTCTTAGTGAATTCGACCAAAATTGTTCGCAATATAAAGACAAAATATAGTCTAAAGCATCGATTGCAAATCTAATTGTTCACATTAAACAAACAGAAATTTACCTGTGATACTTTTGTCGGTCGCATCTTATCTACAGTCCCACAACGACAACGAACGATTTTATTCGCTGCACACTAGACCTGTTCCGAAAGCTTGGAGGAAAAACGACAGAGCTCTTAACGGATAACATGTCCGCAGTAGTAAACGTCAAAAATGGTAAGAAGAAAGTTCATCCTGAAATTACACAGTTTTTTAAAGATCTTGATATTGAATTGAAGCTATGCCGGGTTCGTTCACCGCAGACCAAAGGAAAATGCGAATCTGCTAACCGATTTCGGTCCTGGGTTCTTCCCTATGATGAAGAATTAGAAAGCGAGGATGAGATTAGAAAGCTAATTGATGAAACCATTACCAGAAGAATAAACGATCAGCAGAATCAGACGACTGGATTCGCTCCAACAGTGCTTTTCCGAAAAGAAAAGGAATATCTCTCTCCTTTGCCAAATAAAGTTCTGCTCGATAGTTATCTAGAAGAACATGTGACACGAACAGTGCCACCCACACTGCTCGTCACCTTCAAAGGATCAGGATATTCCGTTCCCAGTAAATATCTGAATAGCCGGGTTCGTCTTTATGCCATCGGTAGAAAGCTCTATATCTATGACAACCAGAAGAATCTCATAGCTATCCATAGTATATCAGATCGGAAATACAACTATCAGCCATCACATTATCAGGAAGGCTTAAATATCAAAGGAAAATCAGATCTGGAGATTCAGAAAATTGCTTCTGAAAATCTCAGAAGAATGGACCTGCTGCTCCAAACAGGCCTGGAGGTGAAGAAATGACATCCTGCTATAACCGGCTGATTAACAATCTCGAGGATCTGAAGCTGAATATATTTCGAGACCAGCTTCCACATTATATTTCACTGATCGAATCCGGCCAGAAAGAGATTACAGAAGCCTTATATGAATTAACCGAACTAGAAAGAAAGCAGCGCGAGCAGCGAATGATCACCGCTTGTGTTCGAACAGCTGGCTTTCCGTTTCTAAAAGAAATTTCTGATTATGACTTCAGCTTTCAGCCAAGCGTAGAAAAAGGAAAAATACTGGAACTCAGTACGCTTAAGTTTCTCGAAGCCAAGGAAAACATTGTATTT
>JADGIS010000014.1 GCA_015233825.1 Erysipelotrichaceae bacterium RD49 | reverse complement strand
TGGCGTTCCAACCGAACTAGAAAGCCGATCACCACTTGGCAGGTGGCAAACCTGATTGAAGAAATCTGTAGGGAAAAGCTTCCTGTTAGAAATGGGAGAACATTTCCAAGGAATATGCATCCAAATAGGGTGATACCGTTCCAATACAGATAGGCGAGCAACATAGTCGCAACAAAATGTTACTGAATCCCAAAATTTTTCGAATAAGTGGGGTGCTGGTTTTAGTATGCCACTTTTTTCAAAAAGAGGGTGGTTTAACGCAATTTAAAGTACATTCTTGATGCGTAAGCTTATTTATTGGTAGTCAGCTTGTATAAGGTGACTACCACAAATGGATTGTTCACATTTGAAAGACAATTTACACAGCTTTATCCCTTAGCTAAATGACATTGATCATAAATATGATTAAATATGCTTAAATAAAATATAAAAGATATAACATCCAGTAATACATCTTTATGCACCAGTCGCTTTCATCTCGGTCATTGAATGGCCGAGGATTCCCGCTCCATGTCCTAAAGCAAACAATCCCCGGCATGCGTCATGCCGGGGATTGTTTGACGGTAATTTGAAAGAAAATGCTGCTCAATGGCTTGGTTCAGATTCGAGTTCAACGGCCGGAGCGGGCACGTCATTGCCAAGATCAGGTGCAGGCGCATCAGGAACAGGATCTGGCAGCAGGTTTGTCCCTGGATCTTCAAGATCGGGTGCTGGAAGATCCAGAGCTGGATTTTCCTGGACAGGCTGCGAAGGTTCAACCGGCTCCGGATTGGAAATCGCGGGCGGAGTTACGTTGACGCTTGGATACGCTGGTGTATACGATGGCGCCGGAGCAGATTGTGCAGGTGGATCAGCAGGGGCAGTTTGTTGGGCTGCTGGCTCCAAGGCTGGGGTAACGGATTCAATGGATTCGATCTCAATCGTTTCCCAGAACTTTTCATTGGCCTGCCCGGTCTGGTTGAGCACTTCATAGGCGATCTTATTGATCATGCCGGGATCTACGGTATTGTTGGCAGAATTGGATAAAACGACGATCCGGTACGGATTGCCGGCTTTCGAAAAGCCGACGCTGTTGGTGGCGCCGCCAACCTGGCCATACTTTTGGATCATGGTGTCGTTGGCTACTACCTCATTGAGATAAGAGTCTTCGGTGGCTTCATCGAGATCCGCGATGATTGGCGCATATTTCTTTTGGTTTTGATAGAGCAGCCGGACTTCATCCATCAGCTGGGCTGCGGTGCAGACATTGTCTAATGGATCTTCAGGAATGCCAGGATATTTCGAATACTTGGTGCGCATGGTCATGAATTCTTCCCATCCGCCTAAGTTGTCATATAAAATTGCAGCGGCTGTATTGTCGGAATGAATGAGCATGGAAGAGACAGCCTCTTCTACGGGCACCGCATAGCCAACACCATAGGTAGTTAAAATGGGATTGGCTCCTTCATCCCGTAAAGACTGAGCATCAAAGGAAACAGTAGACTCAGGTTTCATTTCGCCATCTGCGATTTCATCATAGTAAAGCATGGCTAAAGCGAGTTTATAGGTGCTGGCAGCCGCACGGGTCTGGTCGATATTGAGCTTATAGGTCACACTTTCATCATCCGATTCTATATAAATGGACAAATCAGACAGATCATAGTCCTGGTCATGAATATAGAGTTCAATCTGGTTGGTCAGCTGTTTATTGACGGCAGCAGGATCTTGATAGATGGAGGAAGCGCCGATCGTTTCCTTAACCATAGAGGCTTCGGTTTCAGGCTGGGCTGCAGCCGTTGGATCGAGGCCTTTGGTGGCTGCGGAGTAAATCGAAAAGCCGGCTAAAGATAAAGCCAGAACAACGAAAGCAGCCAGGATCCAGATGATGAGCGGCCGGGAATTTGAGTCATTCGAGGTCAGGTTCATGAAATACGCTTTCTAAGGCGGCATGGATTTGGCAGCCGCCAATCTTACAAAATTTTCTTCCTTTATCTTCATCGTTTTCAGTCCTACAATCAAGAACTCATCCGCCATATTTTGTAAAATCGTTTAGAAAAAGACTTTCTTTTCCAAAACTTTCGACCAGCCATTCAAGCTGCAAGGTTCTTTTGGATTTGCGAAAGGTAAAATACGCTCAAGAAAAAATATAAAGCTATAAGAAAGAGCCATTCTTGAATCAGCAGTCTCTTTTAAAGGGATCCTGTGCCAAACAAGAATGGCTTTTTGAACGGACTGACAATCGTTCTTTCTGGAGCAGTTCTAGATTGCGGCTGCCTTGAAAGCGGCCTGCTGGATTGGCAGCGGCTTTTTGAAGTAAAGAAACAAGCCAGTTGCGGCTACGATAATTTCGGTAATCGGGAAAGTATACCAGATTGCATCCAGTCCCCAGAAAGGCAACAGCCAGGCATGCGGGACAAGCAGGACAACCTGTCGTAAAACAGTCAGGACAATCGCGGCTGTCCCCTGGTTGATGCCCTGAAAGTACATCAGCAGAATCAGCGAAATCCCAGCAGGAATAAAATTATAGGAAATCGTTTGGAACGCTTTGGTGCCAATGGCCAGAATGGCCGGTGTATGCGAGAAAATACCCACTAACTGTTCAGGAATCACCAAGAAGACAACCGTTCCTAAACTCATGACAACACAGGAGATGCCAATTGCATAGCGCAAAGTCTCCTGAACCCGTCCATATAAGTGAGCCCCATAGTTGTAGCTGATTATGGGCAGAATCACCTGCTGCAACCCCATCAGCGGGATAAAGAAGAATGGATAACAGTTTCTGATCTTCTCGAAGACTCTTCTTTGGATCCGCCAAATCCTCCACGGATGCAATCCCCCCCCCAGGCTTTCTTATCCTTTTGCGCATAAGAAAGCCCCTCGGGGGTTGTTCTTAAAAATCCTCCCGTTTTGTCTTTCAATCCAGTTTCTTCGGCAGTGTTTTGGAGTATGGAAGAAGGGTGAGGCAGTACCAGCCAGAAAGTTTTCAATCCGATTCAATTGGATCAGAAATGTCGGGAAGCAAGAAAGCAGAATTTCTAAAATAGATCAGTACAGGATCGATGGATCAACAAAGTCCCAATCAACAACAAAACGGCCAATGATCAGCCCAAAGGATGAGCGGACCAAAACGTTGAAGAGGAATCGAAAGAGGAGAAAAAATGAACTGGGTTGAAGCCTTGCGCAATGCGATTGCCTACATGGAAGAACATATGATGGAAACGATCAGCGCCGATCAAATTGCGGCTGGTAGCGGCTGCTGCCCGGGCCAGCTAGCCAAAGGATTCCAGATCGTGACCGGATACACATTTTCTGAATATCTGCGCAACCGGAGGATGTATCTGGCGGCTCTGGATCTGAAAAATGAAGACTTGAAAGTAATTGAGGCGGCTTTGAAATATGGATATGAATCGCCGGACTCATTTACGCGTGCTTTTCGCAAGTTTCATGGCTTCACCCCCAACCAGATTCAACCAAACAAAAACCGGATCCGGACTTTTCTGCCGCTGCAGATCCAGATCACTGTTCAAGGAGGACACGAAATGAACTATCAAATCCAGAAAATTCCAGCTTTTGAAGTGATCGGTAAACTCTATAAAGTCGCATCGGAGCGGGACAGCTATCAGGTCATACCGCGCCTGTGGAATGAATTCATGGCTCAGATGGGTCCGGTATTCAACGGCCAGGACCAGGACTTGCCTGTATCCAAAGCAATCTGGCAGAACAACATCGGCGAATTCGGAATCTGCTTTGAAAAGAGCGAAGGACTCGAATACATGATTGCCGGGAAATATCGCGGCGGAGAAGTTCCAGAAGGATTTGTCGTCAGGACGATTCCTGGACTGAACTGGGCACAATTCAACTGCTATGGTCCGCTTCCAGACGCCCTGCAGAAAGTCAATACCCAGATCTTTACGCAGTGGCTCCCACAAAATCCGGAATACAGCCTGGCTTACGATTGTTCCATTGAATATTATCCGCTTGGCAATGGACAGGATCCAGACTATAAGTCTCAGATCTGGATTCCGGTCAAAAAGAAATAAAGAAAGAACTATACTTAAAGATAAAACACGAGAATTTAAAGCTGGTAACCCCCCAAGGCGTTTCTTATGCTTATAAGGGTAAGAAATCCTCGGGGGCTTTTGCATCCGTGGAGTATTTGATGGATCTGCAGAAAAGTCTTTGAAAAGATTAGAAGCTGCGATCCATGATCTTCCCGTCTGGTATTTAGCGCTTGTAGGTGAAGAAGACGAAGACTTGGCTTTCCTCAAGCAGAGCCAAATTGAATCGAAAAAGAGGCCCGATCTGAACCAGCCAGATCGGGCCTCTTTGCATCCAAAAACGTTTGACGAGAGAAAAGCCTGTGGAGTTTTGCTTATGCAAGTGACTGACGCACGGCTTCGTGCTTGCTGTTTTCAATCCACTTTTCGAGCTCTTCATCGGTGCCCAAGACATAGTGGGTGCCCTCAACCAGATGACGGCTGCCTTTGGTGTAGTCGACGCCTTCGGCTTTGGCATCATAGCTGAGTGAAGTGCGCTTTTTTTCAACGACAGGGTTGGGTTCTGGAATTGCCGATAATAGTGAACGCGTATACGGATGAATCGGATTGTTGAAGATCTCTTCGGTTGTGCCGCTTTCGACCAGGTGGCCTAAATGCATGACGCCGATGCGATCCGAGATGTATTTGACCATCGACAAGTCATGGGCAATAAATAACAGCGCGGTGTTGGTTTCTTTTTGGATCCGCTTCATCAAGTTGACGACCTGCGCCTGGATGGAAACATCCAGCGCGGAAATCGCTTCGTCGGCAATGATCAGCTTTGGATTCATGACCAGCGCTCTGGCAATGCCGATGCGCTGCCTTTGGCCGCCGGAAAACTGGTGCGGATAGCGGTTGGCATGCTCTTTGGACAGGCCGACACGTTCCAGAATGTCATAGACTTTCTGGGTTCTCTCTTCTTGCGAAGAATACAGATGATGGATATCCAGCCCTTCGGCGATGATATCCATCACTTTTTCGCGGGGATTGAGGCAGGCCATTGGATCCTGGAAGATCATCTGCATATTGGTATGCAGAAACTTTTCATCGTCATGGCTCATGTGGCCCGAAATATCGCGGCCATCAAAGACGATTTTGCCAGCTGTTGGCTTGTATAGACGGATGATGGAACGGCCGGTGGTTGACTTGCCCGAGCCGGATTCACCAACCAGACCATAGGTTTCGCCTTCATCAATATAAAAATCGATGCCGTCAACTGCTTTTACGGTGAATTTGCGGTTAACTTTGAAGTGCTGCTTGAGATTCTGGACTTCAAGAAGATGTTCAGCCATTGATCATCGCCTCCTTTTTCATCCGTTCAATGCGTTCTTTAAGTTCAGCGGGCATTTCAACTTTCGGCGCTTTCGGGGCTAAAAGCCAGGTCGCAGCTGAATGGGTATCGCTGACTTTAAACATCGGCGGCGCGACTTTTTCATCGATATGCAGCGCAAACTGGTTGCGGGGTGCAAAGGCATCGCCCTGCACTTCATAGAGCAGGTTGGGCGGGGTACCGGGGATGGTGTACAGTTCATCGCTGCTGGTGTCCATATCCGGCATGGAGGCCAGCAGGCCCCAGGTATAGGGGTGCTTTGGATCATAGAAAATGTCGTTGACGGTTCCTTTTTCAATGATGCGCCCGGCATACATGACATTGACATAGTCTGCCACCTTGGCTACAACACCTAAATCATGGGTGATATAAATAACGGACAGGTCTTTTTTCTGCTGGATCTCCTTAATCAGCTCCAGAATTTTGGCCTGGATGGTTACGTCAAGTGCAGTTGTTGGTTCATCGCAGATCAGCACTTCTGGATCACAGGACAGGGCAATCGCAATGACCACACGCTGGCGCATCCCGCCCGAAAGCTGGTGGGGATAGTTTTTCATGCGTTTTTCGGCATCGGTGATGCCGACCAGCTCTAATAAGTGCACAGCCCTCTGCCACGCTTCTTTCTTTGGCATTTTATAGTGATAGCGCATCGCTTCCATGACCTGCTTGCCGATGGTCATCGTGGGATCCAGCGAAGTCAGTGGATCCTGGAAAACCATGGCAATGCGGCGGCCGCGGATTTCAGACTGGATGAATTTAGGCGTAGCTTTGACGATATCGACCGTCCGTTTTTCATCTTCGCGGACAAAGCCATCCGGAATGCGGCCATCATGCTGGTCACGAATTTCTTTAATCCGTTCTGGCGAAAATTCATAGTAGGTATAATCGATGGAGCCATCCAAAATCTTGCCGTTGCCAGCCAGGATTCCCATGACGGCTTTGGTGGTCACGGATTTTCCGGAACCGGATTCGCCCACAATCGCAATTGTTTCACCACGGTGCAAGTCAAGATCGACACCGCGCACCGCATTGACTGTTCCGTTGTCGGTCGTAAAGGCGATGTCCAGGCCGCGGATTTTTAAAACTTCTTCTTTTTCCTTCATGCTTCCTACATCTCCTTCATCTTTGGGTCAAAGGCATCGCGCAGACCATCAGCCAGCAGGTTGAAGGACAGCATCAAGATGCCCAGAATCACAACGGGAATAAAAACCTGGAACGGGGTAACCAGGATGGATTTGAAGCCATCGTTGATTAACGATCCCAATGAAGCCTGAGGGGCTGGAATTCCAAGGCCGACCATCGCTAAGAAAGCTTCATAGAAAATGGCATTTGGAATGGAGAACATGGCCATGATGATGATCTGGCCAAAGATATTGGGCAGGACCTTTTTGAAGATAATGAAGAAACCGCTGGCGCCAAGTGTCCGGGAGGCGAGGATGAATTCTTCTTCCTTGATCTTCAAAACCTGGGCTCTGGTGACCCTGGCCATCCCAATCCATTCAGTTAAAATCAAGGCCACAATAATCGTATACAAGCCCGGCTTCATGATCAGCAATAGCAAAGTCAAGATAACAAGAGTTGGAATCGAGTTTACGATTTCCTGGAAACGCTGCATGATGCTGTCGACGATGCCGCCAAAATAGCCGGAGATCATCCCATACAAGATTCCGATAAAGACATTGACCAGCACCGCCGTACCGGCAACAAACAGGGAAATGCGGCAGCCTTCCCAGCATCGTACCCATAAGTCGCGGCCCAGAACATCGGTTCCAAAGAAGTGATAGACATTGGCATAATCCCCTTCATAGGGCCGGATGCCGCCCTGGCCGTTGAACCAGCTGATCCACTCTAAACCAGGTACACGCGGTGCCATGGATTGCTCAGCGGTGTTCACCGCATCAAAGGTGTATTTGGAAAGCATCGGGCAGACAAAGGACAAAATGATGAAAATCAAAATGATAATGCCGCCGATTAAGGCACCTTTGTTTGATTTAAAGCGCACCCAGACATCATGAAGAAAGGTTGTGCCGGGCACTGCGGCTTCATGGTCGAGTCTTGTTGGGATGTCGATCAGTTCATAATCCTGGTCCAGGATTCGATAGCCTTCCAGAAATTCATCGAGCTGTTTCTGGTTTTCAACAAGCTTAGCCATTAGGCATCCCCCTTTCCAAGCCGGATTCGTGGATCGATGATGCCGTAGAGCACATCGATGACCAGCATGATGATAATATACAAAGCTGAATACAAGAAGCTGATCGCCAGGATGACATTGTAGTCACGCACTTCAATTGCTTTGACAAGCATCGAGCCAAGTCCTGGAATCGCGCAGATTTTTTCGATGACCATCGAACCGGTCATCAAGCCCACGATAATGGGTCCCAATACGGTGATGACGGGAATCAGGCAGTTGCGAATCGCATGAACCCAGATCAAGCGGCGGCGGGAAATCCCTTTGGCTTCAGCCAGAAGGATATATTCACTGCCAAGCACCTCGATCATTTCTGAGCGGGTAAAGCGGGCAACGTTGGCAATGACGCCAAGCGACATGGCCACCATGGGGATGATGGCCGATTCAACCGGCTTGGAGGCGTTGTATAAAACGGGCAGGATGGGAATTTCCACCCCAAAGACCAGCAGCAACAGCAGGCAGAATACAAAAGACGGAATGGAAACACCAATAACGGAAAGCACTGTCGCAAATGTATCCCAGAAGTGATTGCGGTTGAGCGCAGCGACGATTCCTAAAACCAGGCCCAGAATCGTTCCGATAATGCAGGCGCCAATTCCCAGACCAAAGGAGATGCCAATTCTTGGTCCAACCAGGGAGGAAACCGGCATATTGCGCTGAATCGCATAGGAGATTCCGAAATCTCCTTTTAGCATGTTGCCCACGTAGATCAAGAACTGGGTGAAAACCGGTTTATCCAGGCCATACGCGGCATAGATCTGCGCCTTTTGCGCTTCTGTTAGTTTTTCGTCGTTAAATGGTGTACCCGGCATGAGTTTAAGCATCATAAACAATACAAAAACAATCACGAGCATCGTCACCAGCGAAATAAGCAAGCGGCGCAGGATATAACGGATTGTTGATTTATCCATACGTAAATTCCTTTCTATGAAATCTTTCTATGAAATCCTTAGAACATGAAAAAACCAAATGCTAAAAACCAAAAAGCCAAAGCCCGAAATTGTTGCTAACGCCTGAAAAACAGTTGTTTTTCGTACATGGACAGCAATGGGCGCAAACAGGCATGAAGCCATTTAAATTCTGAAAGCGAAAACGAAGCGCCAGTTTCTGGTTGGTGATCAGGCAGGACGGATCGGCTTGCTTTGGATGGCGGCTTCGTTCTTACTTTCAAAAAACGGGTCTCCGCGTGGAGACCCGTTAAAGTCACTGGGATTAGTCAGCTTTTTCGAGGTTCTTATAAATGTAAGGAACACCAAAGGAGTGAGATTCAATACCGGTCACTTTTGGATTGACAAGGCTTGCACCGCCAACCTGGAATACACCAACAACTGGTGCATCTTCCATGAGCAGTTTTTCTGCTTCATGCAGTTTTTCCCAGCGTTCTTCTGGAGTCGCTGCATTGGCTGCATCGGTAATCAGAGCATCGTAAGCTGGATTGACATAGTCACCATAGTTATAGGAGTTGCCTTCTAACATTAAGTTGAGGTATGTCGTTGGGTCAGCATAGTCCGGACCCCAGCGGGTGAGCACGATATCAAAGTCGCGGGCTTTCTGTTTTTCAATGCGGTTTTCTTTTTCCTGGCTGACCATTTCGATGGTCAGGCCCGGCAGTTTTTGCAGCTGGGACTGAATGAATTCAGCGGCTGGTTTGGATGGATCCGCTGGTTCATACAATAAGGAGAGCGTTACGCTTTCGCCTTCTTTGCCCAGTTCCTTCAAACCATCTTCCCAGTATTTCGTTGCTGCATCGACAGCATCCTGGCCGACAGCGGTGAAGAATTTTTCAGCCCCTTCGGAGTAGTCTTTGCCATCCGGTCCGGCTGCAAAATCCTGCGGAACAAAGCCGCCGATTGCGATCGAACCATCTTTCAGGACGTTATCGACGAGGTCGACACGATCAATGACGGTTCCAAGTGCTTTGCGGATGTTGGCGTTGGCCAGATATTCATTGGCATAGTTGAACTGCAGATACCATAAGTAGCCTTCCAGATAGGAAGTGTAGCTTTCGGAATCTTTGTATTTATCAACCAGCGTGGAGTTCAGTTTTGTAAAGTCGGTATTGCCGCTTTCAAAGTCAAGCGCGGAAGTGGAAGCCTCGGGAACGATCTTGACGTCAATGCCATCCACTTTGACATTGTCAGCGTCCCAATACGAAGCGTTCTTGTCTAAAGTCAGGCTCGAACCTTTGGTCCAGTCGGTCAGTTTGTAAGGACCATTGGCCAGCAGTCCATCCGCAGTTAACGCGTAGTTGTCGCCCTGTTCCTTGAAGAATTCTTCATTGATCGGGTAGAAAACAGGGAAAGTCATCAGCGAGACAAAATACGGGCATTTCTTGGACAGCTTGACTTCGAAGGTTTTGTCATCCACGGCTTGAATGCCAAGCTTGCCATCTTCTTTTTGATCGTAAACGATCTCATCGGCTCCTTGAACGCAGGCACCATCCTGTGTGTACAGATAGGAATACTCAGCGGATGGGTTATGAACGGTTTCCTCCCAGGCAAAGACGAAATCGTTGGCGGTTACGGGTGTGCCATTATCCCAATTGGCATCTCTTAAATGGAAGGTATAAGTCAGTTCATCGTCTGAAATATCGTAACTTTCAGCGATGCCCGGAATCGGGTTGCCGGCTTTATCCATTGTTTCCAGACCCTCAACTGTTGCGGCGATCATTTCAAATGACATGCCGTCAGTTGCGTACGACGTATCCATGGAAATGACGTCGTTTTCTTTGGCGAGGGTTACGCGTTTTCCAGATGAGCTGGTCGTGGCTGTTGCACTTGCAGCCGAAGAGCCAGTACTGGATTCAGGTGCCGCCGAGGATCCGGTGGTACTTGAAGAGTTGCTGCAGGCAGCCAGCGATAAGGCCATCGTACCCGCAGTCAGAACTGAGAGTAACTTCTTCATAATCTTCCTCCATGAAATCTTCATTATTATAGTTTCACTGAAAATTTTTTCCAAAGAAATGAAAACATACTTTCAAGAAAAACGCAGAATTATGGTTGAAAGCGCTATCATGAAATTCGTTTTCGAAAGAATGAAGGTTTGGTATCACAATCGCAGGTCATTTCAAAAAGATGGTCAGGAAAATAGGGAGAGATTATGGGATAAAAATCTTAATTTTTAATCTGGAAAAATTGCTGGAATGAGCAGATCAGGTTGAATTTTGTCAGCTTGAGATTCGTATGGAAAAAATGAATGAATAAGAGAAACAGTCACCAGCCGCGCCAATCCGGCTGATCAATCTAGCTTGGAAAGAATTTGAAAAATGGGAAAAATAAAAAGAGTCATTTTTTTCTTGGAAAAATATCTTTGAACGATTTCGCTCAGTCGCTTCCGGCACCACACTTGGATTGAGCATGATATAAGAAGGGCAATCAGGATCATGGTTGTGTATGGGCTCAAGGATCTGTGATGGACCAGATGCCTGTCCAGCCAGCCTGTGCCATTGATCGTATACAGTCAGATACAGACATCTGGCTTGAAAAGGAATTGAATATGTCAAAAACACGAAAAGCAGCCATCATCGGGATTGGTCATGTCGGTGCACATGTGGCCAGTGCGCTGGCAACGCAAGGATTTGTAGATGATATTTTGCTGCTGGATCAAGATGAAGATAAAGTCATTTCGGAAGTCCAGGACTTGAATGATGCCATGCTCTGGATGCCCCATACGGTCCGCATTCATGGCGGTGATTTTGAAGATTTAAAAGATGTCGATGTCATCATTAACTGCGTGGGCAATATCAGCACCCTGCAGGTCAAGAATGACCGGACTTTAGAGCTGCGCTTTAATTTAGAAGCCGTGGACAGCTATGCCAGCCAGATTGTTCAAAGCGGCTTTGATGGAGTCATCATCAATATTTCCAATCCTTGTGATGTCATCACCCGCCATTTGGCCATGAAAACAGGACTGCCCAAAGGCCGCGTCTTTGGTACGGGAACGGGCCTGGATTCTTCCAGACTGATCAGTGCGATTTCAAAAAAGACTGGCCTGAATCTGAAGTCTATTGATGCCTGCATGATGGGCGAGCATGGAAACCTGCAGTTTGCTCCGGCTTCTGTTTTCTCCTTTCGCGGGGCACCACTGGAAAGTGTTGTGCCAGATCTCGAACTAGACTGGAAACAGCTGGAAAAAGAAGCGATTGATGGCGGCTGGGTAACGTTCAGCCGCAAACACTGCACCGAGTATGGCATTGCCGCAACGGCTGCCAGAATGACTCAAGCCGTTTTGGAAGACGAACAGATCGTTCTGCCCGCTTCCGCACCACTGGAAGGCGAATATGGGGTGCGCGGCTTGTTTGCAGGTGTTCCCTGCGTGATTGGTGCCAATGGCGCAGAGCAGGTCATTGAACTGCCATTGACGGAAGACGAATTGGATCGGATGCAGATGTGCTGTACGGGAATCGCAAAAAACATTGAAAAAGCTGCTGAAATTGAAGCCGGACTGGCTTAAAACGAAAAAATAACCGTGCAAAATCCTCCATCCACCAGCAAGTGGCAAGGGAGGATTTTTTGGTTTGCATGGACCGTTCGAATCAAGCAGATGGAAAAAGGAAAAACGGCAAGGACTCAAAGCCAGAAGAGACCAGGAAGACCCAAAGAAAAACCGCATCTTTTTCTGGGGGAAAGGTGCGGTTAAGATGACAGCTTCAATCAGGTTGAAAATGTGTTCGAAAAAAAGGCAGATCCAAGCAGAGCCATCATCAACTGAACAAGCGTTCTTTGCGAATCATGGCCTGATGTGGCTTCTAACAAGGATGTGTCTGGCCACCTTGCGAGTACGATCCGCAATATGAGAATACGAAAAATTGAATCTGAGCGCATGGATAATGCCTGAAAACCACATGTATCGTTACATCTTAATCGGATAAGAAAATAAATCGAATGCTATTGCTGGTGAGAGAATGTTAGATTCCAACCAGAAAGCCTTCGTTGTGCTGCCTGCCAAGTAAAAGCCGCAGCGTTGGCTGCGGGAGTCGTTTTATTGATAGGACGGATTGGATTGGGCGGTTTTCTGTAAGGCTTTTTGGAAAGCCTCTAAATACGGCTGGCCGTCTTCTTCTAAATGGTATTCTCCCATGACGATATTCGGTTTGGTTTTGCCATGAAAATCAGAACCGCAGGTGATCACTAACTTGTGGTCCTGAGCGAAATTTCGATAGTATTCAATCTGCTCTGGAAAGTGGTAATTGGAATAAACCTCTAAACCATCCAATCCATGCGCGATGAGTTCTTCCAGCCATTTGTCTTTGCCTTCAAAGGTTCGGAAAGGGTGGGCGATTATCGCTAAGCCGCCAGCTTGATGGATATGGTCAATGGCTTCCAGAAGATCAGGATAGGTAACTGGGATGTACAAATCGCTGCCTGCCTGCATCCGATCCCAGTAAAAGTTTACCGGACCGGGGACAGCGCGTGGGCCGCCAGGAAGGTAGTCTTGGAAATCCTCAAGTGTCTGTGTTTTGGGATTTTGAATCAGCTGGTCGAAAAGTGTAAACCACGGATTGGTTGTTCCTGCTTGCTCAATGATGTCTTCTACCTGGTAGTCGAATCCATATTTGGCGTTGATCTTGGCCACCCGGAGTTCGAAGGACTTGCGGGCATTTTCTTTGGCCAGCTCTTGCAGGGAGTTGATCCAGGGATCATCGATCCTTAAGCCATAGCCAAGCAGGTGGACATTATACTTGCCTTTATAGGTGGTGGAAATTTCGATGGCATTCACCACTTCAATTCCTTTTTGCCTGGCGGCTGCCTTGATTTCGGCTACGTTTTTCATTGTGTCATGATCGCTCAAAGCAATCAGGCCAAGATTTCTTTGTAAAGCCAAATCCACCAATTCTTCAGGGGTAAACTGGCCATCGCTGCTGGCATTGGAATGCATGTGCAAGTCAAATTTCATGAAAATCTCCATTTCTTCTTTATTCTTGAACCATTGTCTTTTGGCTTCATTATGGCAACTGAACGTTCAGGATCAACCGGTGAACTTGGCACCGCTTACCTATCCTGTTTATCCAGCATTCAAGATGGCTGGCAAAGATTCAAACAACCCTGGCCAAGCTTAGTTGTTTTACTGTTCTTGCTGGTTTCGATACAGCTGGACAAATTTTCTGGGGGTCATCCCAAACTGCCAGGTAAAGATTTTGATGAAATAGCTCACGTTTTCAATGCTGCATTCCATAGCTGCTTGAGTGACCGTCCATTCCGTAGACAACAGCAGATCTTTGGTCCAGTTTAATCGGTATGGGATCAAAATTGAATAGGTGATGATTGAATCATTCGGTGAAAGCAGCGTAAGGCTTCCCTTTTACTGAGACTGCCCGCTTTGGCCATGTCATCGAGCGTAATTTTTTTGTGCGTTCGATAAGCGGTTGATTGGATTTTGGCCGCTTCTTTTGCAGGCATTGAGCAGGCTTTTCCATCAAAAAAAGCCTGTCTCTAAGAGACAGGCGCAGCGGGTAAGAAAAATCAAAAATCAATGGAAAGGCCGATTATTCAACCAGTTCAGCATCTTCAAAGTGCCAGTAGCCGTATGGAGAATGCCAGATGCCTTTGACTTTGGACTGATCTTCTAACCAGAAGTCATTGTAGTAAGCCAGTGGGATGCATCCTGCTTCTTCCATCAGGATATCTTCTGCCTTATGCAGAGCATCAGATCTTTCCTGGGCATCCAGAGTCGTTCTGGAGATGTCCATCTGTTTGTCATACTCTTCGTTTTTGAACTTACCATCGTTGTTGCCGTTGGTGGAGTAAAGCAGATCGAGCATGTTGGATGGGTCGGTATAGTCGCCTACCCAGCCGTTACGAGCCACTTCGTAGTCACCGTTGCGGCGCATTGGGGTGAAGGATGCCCATTCAACGATATCAACATCCATGTCAATACCCAGCTCTTTCCAAGCCTGCTGGAGATATTCTGCGACAGCTTTGTGGTAGTCGGAATCGTTGGTTGTATAGGTGATTTTGGGCAAGCCTTCACCATTTGGATAGCCGGCATCTGCTAAGATTTTCTTAGCTTCTTCCAGGTTGGCTTCATAGTTTTCCGTATCGATATAGGGTTTGCCGTCATTGGCGTTTTCAATGAAGTCGGTGCCGTTGATATCCACCCATCCTGGACCCATGAAGTTACCAGCTGGGGAGTAAGTGCCCTGCATCAATGTGTTGGCCAGATATTCGCGGTCGATGGCCAGCGAGAGGGCTTTGCGCACGTCTTTGTTGGTGAAGGGTTCTTTTTCCGTATTCATGGATACATAGTAGGTACCGATGATGGGGTCAACAAAGAAGTCATCGCGGCCTTCCAAAGAAGGAACTTCTTCTGTCGGCACGTCTTTGATCATCAGGACTTCACCAGAGTTGTAGGCGTTGTAAGAAGCGTTGGCATCTTCGATCAGGTTGAACTTAATGCCATCCAGCTTGATTTTGTCTGCGTTCCAGTAGTTGGGGTTCTTTTCCATCAAAATGTAGGAAGAAGGAACCCATTCTGTAATATAGAACGGACCATTAGAAACGTAAGTGGAAGCATCGGTTGCCCAGGCATCGCCATTGGCTTCGATGGTTGCTTTCTGGACTGGAGAAAGGGTAGCAAAAGCGGCCAGGGATTCAAAATATGGGCATGGATCAGACAGGTGAACCACGAAGGTTGTGTCGTCAGGCGCTTCAACAGCGAGTTTTTCAATGTCGCCGGCAATGGCTTCATCGTAGCCTTCAACCATTGACAATACAGTTTCGGCATAAGGAGCAGCTACATTTGGATCGCACACACGCTGCCAGCTGTACACAAAGTCTTCTGCGGTAAGGGGTGTGCCATCGGACCATTTCAGGTTGTCTCTGAGTTTGAACGTATAGGTTTTACCGTCTTCTGAAACTTCCCAGCTTTCAGCAGCACCGGGGACAATTTTGCCGTCTTTGTCATTGACTAACAGACATTCAAAGTTGGTCAGGATCATGTTGCCGCCATCCACTGCGGAGTTTAAAGCAGGATCCAGGGTTTCTGGGTTAGGACCAATCTGTACGGATAAGATTTTCTTATCACTGGACACATTGGAAGCGCTGGTCGTGGACGAAGCGCCAGCGGTGGATGAGGAAGGTGTGCTGGAATTGTTTGAGCATCCGGCTACACTTGCTGCCATGACACCAGCCATCAGCAGCGTTAAAGAACGAGTCTTCATTTCTGTATCTCCTTTTCTCTTGCCGTCGCGATCCAGATCAAGAAGAACAAAGCTTGCAGGCAATCAGCTTCAATCAGGGTGACGAGTCCTGACCGGGCCAATCCGTAACAATCACTTCGCCCTCTTAAAAGGATCAACAGGACGGATATATAAACCGGAAAGGTGAAGAGCCCTCTCCGTGTCTACCAAATGGATTCAGTCTTCTTTACAGGCCGCATCAATCACAAAAATCAACTAGACTGCAAAGAAGCGTGCCCGCATCAATCCGGTTCTTTTTTCAGGGCGTCAGGATCGATGTTGTGGCAGGCGACAAAGTGGCCTGGCAGCACTTCTTTAAATTCCGGGGCTTCTTTGGCGCAGTGCTCTGTCGCTTTTGGACAGCGGGTGCGAAACCGGCAGCCGCTGGGCGGATTGACCGGGGAAGGAACATCGCCTTCCAAAACAATGCGCTTGCTCTGGCGGGCCAGTTTGGGATCTGCCAAGGGAATTGCCGAGATCAGCGATTGGGTATAAGGATGAATCGGGGCATTGGTCAGCTCATTGGCTGGAGCCAGTTCGACCATGCGGCCTAAATACATGACCCCGATGCGGTCGGAAATGTGTTTAACGACCGATAAGTCATGGGCAATAAAGAGATAGGTCAGGCCTAAGTCTTTTTGCAGGTCTTCAAACATGTTGATCACCTGCGCCTGAATCGATACGTCAAGCGCACTGATCGGTTCATCGCAGACGATAAAGTCAGGATTGACCGCCAGCGCACGGGCAATCCCGACCCGCTGGCGCTGGCCGCCGGAGAATTCATGGGGATAGCGGTTGGCGTGTTCGGAGTTGAGGCCCACCTTGCGCAAAAGCTCAATGATCATGTCATAGCGCTCTTTGGAATCTTTCGCTAAATGGTGGGTATCAATGGCTTCACCAACAATGTCGCCGACCGTCATGCGCGGATCCAGGGAAGCGTAAGGGTCCTGGAAGACGATCTGCATACGTTTGCGGTAGGGCAGCATGTTGGCGTACTCTTTCTTTTCAACATCGAAAATTGTGTCGCCATCAAAGACAAAGCGGCCGCCGGTCGGCTCGTACAGTCTTAAAAGAGTGCGGCCGGTTGTGGTTTTGCCGCAGCCAGATTCACCAACCAGGCCCAATGTTTCGCCTTTTTTGATGGTAAAAGAGACATCGTCAACGGCCTGGACATACTTTTTATTCTTGCCATGACCACCAGCCGGAAAATATTGTTTGAGATGTTCTACGACAATAAAGTCTTCATTTTTCCCGCTCATTTTTCTCCTCCTTGGCTCATGGCAATTCGTGAATCGGCCACCTCAGGTCTTGCAGCCTGCTTTTCCATGGCCGCTTTCTGGTGCAGCCAGCAATAGGTGTAGTGGGTGTCATCAAATTCGGTAATCGGGGCCGGCTGGCGCAGGCAGATTTTCATGGCCTTTTCGCAGCGTGGCGCAAACGGGCAGCCGGCCGGTGGATTTAACATGTCGACCGGTGTGCCTTCAATCGGAATCAGGCGCTGATGTTCATCGACATCCAGTCTTGGAATGGATCGGATCAGCCCTTTGGTATACATATGGCTGGGTTCATAGAACACCTGGTCGGTCGTTCCATATTCAACAATCCGCCCGGCATACATCACCGCGATGTGATCGCACATCGAAGCCACCACGCCCAGATCATGGGTGATCATGATGATCGCCATGCCGAGCTTCTCTTTTAAATCCATCATCAGCTCTAAAATCTGCGCTTGAATGGTGACATCCAGTGCCGTTGTCGGTTCATCCGCAATCAAAAGCTTGGGTTCGCAAGCCAGGGCGATGGCAATCATAATGCGCTGGCGCATACCGCCGGAAAGTTCGTGTGGATATTGCTTTAATCGTTTTTCCGGTTCATTGATGCCGACCAGTTCGAGCAGTTCCTTGGCTCTTTCTCTGGCTTCCTGTTTGCTTTTTCCGGTGTGAAGGGTGATTACTTCGGTAATCTGGTTGCCGATGGTATACACCGGGTTTAAAGAAGTCATCGGGTCCTGGAAGATAATCGAGACTTCATTGCCACGGATTTTGCGGATTTCCTTTTCGCTCATGGTTTCAATGGCATGGCCGTTAAAGCGGATCTTGCCGCCGATCAGTTTTCCAGGATCGGCAGTCAGGCCCATCAAGGAATAAGCCGTAACGGATTTTCCGGATCCAGACTCGCCAACAATGCCGAGTACTTCCCCTGGACGCAGGGTGATGTTGACGTCATTTAACGCCTTGACTTCCCCGGCAGGGGTAAAGAAGGAGAGTTTTTCGTTTTCAATTTTGACTAAATATTCATCTGACATGGACATCACCTGTTACTTTTTCATCTTCGGGTCAAAGGCATCACGCAAACCGTCACCAAGCAAGTTAAAGCTTAAAATCGACAAAGAAATGACGGCGGCCGGGATAAACAGCAGATATGGATAGGTGTAAATTCCATTCAAGCCGGCACTGGCCAGGGAGCCAAGAGAAGGCAGCGGAACGGCAACACCCATGCCTAAAAAGCTCAAAAAGCTTTCGGTAAAGATCGCGGATGGAATCTGCAAAGTTGCACATACAATCAGCGTGCCGATGCAGTTGGTCATCAAATGCTTGCGGATAATCGTTGAGTTCTTTACGCCCAGCGCTTTGGCAGCGGTAACGTAGTCAGATTGTTTGATGGTTAAAACCTGGGAACGGATCATGCGGGCCATGCCTACCCAATAGAGCAGGGCAAAAACGATAAAGATCGAGACCATGCTGGTTCCAACGGTTTGAATCCATTGAAAGCCCGGAATGGTAGCTAAAGTATCCAGCGGATTTTTAAGAGCAAAGGATAACAAAATAATTAATAAAACATCAGGAATGGTATAGATAATATCGACAATACGCATCATCAGCAGATCGACCCAGCCCCCGGCAAACGCAGCGACTGCTCCATACAACGGACCGATCAGCAAGATGATTCCGGTTGCGATCAAGCCGACCAATAAGGAAATCTGGGTTCCAACCATGACACGGATCGCATAGTCGCGGCCCATGGAATCGGTGCCAAAGATATGCGGGAAGACATGGCCGCCGGCATCGATAATGGCTTGCTCTTGGGCCGAGTAGGTCATGGGGGCCAGGTTGGTGGCACCTTTGATCTGGGTTTCATAGCTGTAGGGATAAAAATGAGGCACGATAAAGGCGAAAATCATGATGATGACAATGACCACCAGCGAGGTCATTGCGACTTTGTTTTTCACCAGGCGGCGAAGTCCATCTTTCCAGAAGCTGACGGATTCACGCAGGATGACTTGAGATTGTTTCTCTTCATCTGTGGCAGGCAGAAAGTCTGTCGGATCCAGTTGAAGGCTAAGTGGATTTTTAGGCATCGTTTTTACCTGCTTTCTAATCGAGCTTGATGCGCGGGTCAACGACTTTGTATAACAGATCGACAACCAGCGTCATTAAAATGACAAGAGTGGCTAAGAAGATTGTGGTTCCCATGATCAAGGTGTAATCACGGCCTGTAATTGCGGTGATAAAGGAACCGCCAAGACCAGGGATAACGAAAATCTTTTCAACAACGAAACTGCCGACAATGGTATAGGCGAGCATTGGACCCACATAGGTGATCACTGGCAGAATCGCATTGCGCAGCGCGTGCTTGAATAACTGCTTGTTGCCCGAAAGGCCTTTGGCTTTGGCCGTTCGCATGTAATCCTGACCTAAAGCGTCCAGCATGCTCGAGCGCATAAGACGCATGATGTAAGCCGTGGGATAGAAGGCAATTGCAAAGACAGGCATGATATAGCTTTGCCAGGAATTCAAGCCAAGGGTAGGGAGCCATTTGAGTTTGGCGCCAAATACATACAGCAGCAACGTGCAGATTACAAAGCTGGGAACGGCAATGCCAAGGGTTGCAAAGACGGAAATAAAGCGATCCCAGAATTTGCCCTGGTGCAACGCGGCTACGCATCCAAGCACAACACCGACAACCAAAGCCAGAACAACGGCAATCCCGCCGACGCGGGCCGAGACAGGGAATTTACTGGTGATGATATCCAGCACTGTACGGCCGCGCTGTTTTAAAGACATGCCGAAGTCACCTTGTAAAAGGCCTTGCATGTAGGTTAGGTACTGCTGCCATAGCGGTTTATCCAGACCATATTTGGCTTCAAGCGCGGCAGTAGCCTGCGGGCTGATCGCTTTTTCTGAAAGGAACGGTCCACCAGGGATCATGTTCATCAAAAAGAACGTCAGCGTGGCGACAATCCAGATCGTGACGATCGCCAGCAGAATTCGTTTCAATACATAACGTGTCATTTTTCAATCCTTTCCTGAACAGCTCCAGGCGTAAAGTTTTGGCCACGCCTGTTGCAAAAATTACGTGAGGATTGTAGCACGCTAAAAAGTGAATTTTCCCATAAAATTTCAATCTTTTTCACAGAACCTGAAATTTCTTTACAAAATGATATGTTTTTTATGGGATGAATTGGTCTGATCCATTTTAAAAATGGTTAAATACGGCCAGAATACTGGATAGAATTCACATATTTTGATAATTCAATGACCCTCGGTTGCGTAAAAGTAATCTTGTATTCTTTGGGTGAAATAAATGTAAAGAAAAAGCCGCTGCTGAAAGTCTTTCAGAAGCAACTTTGGCAAGTATCAGGAACATTCAAACAGCGATTCCAGGGAAATATTTCTGAAATGGATTTTTAGTTTAAAAATTGAATTAAGTCTTCTTTTTTAGATGGAGTGATCGAATCTGGATGGTACACTGGATTCAATCTCATCAAGATCTGCCGGATTTTTGCCAATGGATAAGATAAAGGGAACCAGAGGTGCGGACAAAACAATTCTAAAACCAGAAAATCGAAGCAGAGAGGTTGAGGAGTTGAATGCGCAATCAATTAAGGGGAAAGACAATGACAATTCGAACAGATATTTTAACCTGGTCAAAAGGGGACCTTCTTGAAACCTTCTGGAAGGCTTTCTTCTGGCGCCAGCAGGCCAAAAGCCAGATCCAGAAAGATGTATTGACCATCTATCTCAACCGGTCGGCCAATAAACATGGTGGCTATATCGGCAAAGATACCTGGTTTGAAAGCCGGCCCAGACTGCCCCATGGTCTGCATGGAATTTTTATTTCCCGCTACGCCAGGATCGGCAAAGAATGCTGGATTTACCAAAACGTCACCATTGGTGAAGTCCACGGCAAAGCGCCCACGATTGGGGATCACTGCCTGATAGGAGCAGGTGCCATTTTGGTTGGCAGTATTACGATTGGTTCTCATGTCAAAATCGGAGCCGGAGCCGTGGTTCGCCAGAATATTCCGGATGGAGCGACTGTTCTGCCAGGATCCTGCCAAATTGTACTCCATGAGGCCCAATCTGGTGTATAATCCCAAAAGACAGTGTTCGTGTTTTGAAAACAACTTAAACAGATACACTATCCATCCATAATTCTTTATCTCTATTAATATATAAGGAAAGAAAATGGAAGCTGACTCAGGCAAATTACAGAGAAGCCCAGGGCAGTTTGAGGCTGGCGGACAGGTTCTGGACGTCAGCCCTTTCAAGCTGGTCTTTGGAAAACTTGGACTTTAACCGTTCCAGGATCAAAGTCCAGTCAAAACAGAATCCCCAAAAGATCTGCTTAGAAGAAGCAGCGAAAGAAACAAAGAACAGGAAGTTGAAGGATGAAACCAATTCAAATTCATGAGATTGAAGGCTTTCAGATCGGCCAGCAGCAAGATACCGAAGCAGGTACGGGTGTAACCTGCATCCTTTGTCTGGAAGGAGCGACTGGCGCAGTCGATGTACGCGGCGGTGGACCGGCAACACGGGAAACCGATTTGTTAGATCCCAAAAACATGGTCCAGAAAATCAACGGTGTCGTTCTATCAGGGGGCAGCGCATTTGGATTGGAAAGCTCAAGCGGTGTCATGGAATACCTGCGCCAGAAAGGTGCTGGATTTGGAATGAAAGAATTCTGTGTGCCGATTGTGTGTCAGGCTTCGCTTTTCGATCTTGGCTGCGGCAAGCCGGATGTCTATCCAGATAAAGCCATGGGCTACCAGGCAGCTGAAAACAGTGAGGCCGGCAATTTTCAAAGCGGCTGCTATGGAGCGGGAACAGGGGCAAGCGTTGGCAAGATGCTTGGCTTTGATAAGGCGATGAAATCGGGAATCGGCTCCTATGCGATGGAGATCGGTCCTTTACAAGTTGGAGCAATTGTGGCAGTGAATGCGTGCGGGGATGTCTATGAGCCCGATTCGAAAGAACGTTTGGCGGGTGTATATGACCAGACAACGGGTACAGCTTACGATACGGAAGAGATCGTCTTGCAGATGGCCGCCCAGCAATTGGAAGGCATGAATACGACGATCGGCTGTATTTTAACCAATGCCGATCTTGACCAGGCGCAGTTAACCAAAGTGGCCGGTATGGCCCAAAATGGATTTGCCCGGACGATTCGTCCAGTCCATACGCCTAATGATGGCGATACGCTGTTTGCGATGACCACCAATAAAGTACCGGCAGATGTGACTCTGGTAGGTGTCATGGCCGTGCAATGCGTGGCCAAAGCCATTGTCGATGCCGTCAAATCGGCCAAAGCCAGTTATGGCTTGGCAAGCTGGTCTTCGCTTCACGAAAATCAATAATGATTCTCAGCCCCCCATCTTGAGATGGGCGTTTTTCAATTGGTGCCCAAAAGCATCTGCTGACTTCTTTTAGCAGTCTTGCTTGCATAATAGAAGTATGCAAATAAGATTCATCTCGAATTAGAAAGAAGGAATTGATATGTCTTTAAAGGGAAAAGTGGCGCTCGTCACCGCTTCCACCCGCGGGATTGGTCTGGCGATTACCGAGCGTTTAGCCAAAGAAGGAGCAACCGTCTATATGGCTGCTCGCCGCCTTGATGCAGCCGGCCAGATTGCCGACCAACTCAATGAACAAGGCGGCGATGTCCATACCGTTTATTTTGATGCGTATGATGAAGACTGCTTCCACAATATGGTCAGCACAATCGTCAAGGAACAAAACCGGCTGGATATTCTTGTCAATAACTTTGGGACCAGCGATCCGCGCAAAGATCTGACGATTACCGATACGGAATATTCTGTTTTTGAGAAAATCGTCAATGTCAATCTGGAAAGTGTATTCCGCGGCTGCCAGGAAGTCATCCCCGTCATGGAACAAAATGGCGGTGGCAGCATCATTAATATTTCTTCTGTCGGCGGCTTGATTCCGGATATTTCGCAGATTGCTTATGGAACGTCCAAAGCTGCGATCAACTACCTGACTAAAGAAATCGCTGTCCAGGTCGGCCGTAAAAATATCCGCTGCAATGCGGTTCTGCCAGGCATGACGGCAACCGATGCGGTAAAAGAGAATCTGTCAGAAAACTTTAAAGAGCTCTTTGAAAAGAATCTGCCAATCAAGCGTATGGGCACCCCGGAAGAAATTGCAGCCGCTGTGGCCTATTTTGCCAGCGACGATGCAGCGTATACGACCGGACAGATTTTGACCGTTGGCGGTGGATTTGGGCTTGGCACACCAATTTTTGGTGATTTGGCCGATGCAGCCATGAAACGCTAGAACAGCTTAACAAAATCCCGGGCGGCAAGATCAGCCCACAAAATCTAAAAATGGAAAATCCTGAAGAAGAAAGCAGACATGGCGATTCTATCCGCTGATATTCTTCAGGATTTTTTCATGCCGAAATTCAGGCCAAAAAGCTTGCCAGCCAGAAAAGCTACTTCTCCTTATTGAGAAAAGAAGTGGCTTTTCATCAAAGGTCAAATTGTGCTCGAAGAAGATCTTGCAGGTTTGGATCTAAATCATACGTTTCGAAAAGCCGGTTCAATTGATCTGGATGCTCTTTAAAATAGCCAAGGACAACTGAAACTAGTTCTTCCTTCTGGGATCTGGCTTGGCCCAATGCGTAAAAATAGTGTTGATCGCGCTCAATCAGGGCTTGTTTTAAGGGTTCTAAGGTGATCGGTTCCTCTTCATTCAAGTCAGCCAGAATAGCATCGGCCAAATGCTTGGAGCCAAAAAGCGTAGCAGCAAGCCGAATGGTATCCTGTGGGTATTTCAAAGGATGGTTCAAAGCGGGTACATCCTGACCATTTCGGCAGCAGCACATCATGATCGCCAGATCATGCAGATCCGACTCAAGCCCTGCAATCTGCTTGTCCTTAAGCGCGCCCAGATCGATGACCACGGCCCGCAGATCCTGGACATAGGCTTTGATTCTTGGGTCGCTTCCTTGTTCATCAATCAATTCATAAGCGCTTTTGACAGATGGCCAGGGCTGATCCATTCCAAAATAGAGAATGATTGTCGCAACGGCACCCAGTCTTCTTTCGCGGACCATTTCTGCCAGTTCTAAAACATTGTGTTCTGTAACGCGCAGCGAAATGGCAGGATCAATCGACATTAAATTTTCAATCCGCAAGCGAAAAGGAATCCAGTCTCCCACGTCGTTCTGGTCGACCTGTTGCATGATGACTTCGGATTCAAGGCCATGAAGCACAGCATCCGATTCATCAGAAGACTTGCCTGCGCCAATAAAGGTCAGTTTTTTTGGATCAACATCAAGCGGAAAATCTTTGAGCAGATGAAAGACATCAGCAAATACATCTTTATGGCTGATCAGCCGCACCAGCAAAGCATCTTCGTTATAAGAGACAGAGTCTGATTTTGAAAAGATGGCTGAAGTTTCGAAAAAATCAAAATCTTTCGACATGCACGCTCCTTTCCAGGCCATTGGAAGCAAACGCCCATGGCCGCACCGTTTCGGTAGGAATATCTATCAGTATAAAGAGAAATGGAGGATAAATTGAAAAGATAGCTAAAAATGATGAAAATTTCAAAAATAAGATCTGTTTAAGTTGAAGATGTTTTTGGATCCCCGGCTTAAAAGCCAGAGAAGAAAGCCGTGATTCGGGGGATCTGGTTGGCGAATGTTTAATCAAATGCTAAAATGTAATTGTAATTTTAGAGTTTGATTAAACATCATTCAATATCGTGGACAACCAAAAAAGAAGATAGAAAGGAGCAGATTTGTGTCATTGCAAGTTGTTATGAAAGTCTGTGCGGATCCGATCAACCGCCAGATTTTGGAACTGCTGCGAAACTCTTCACTCAGTGCCGGCCAGATCAGCGAACATTTTGATGTGAGCTTTGGAGCCATTTCGCAACATCTGGCTGCTTTAAAAGAGGCCGACCTGGTCCGCAGCCATCGTAAAGGCCGCTATATCATTTATGAGCTGAATACTTCGGTCTTAGAGCAGGTTCTCGTCTGGGTACAGTCGTTGTGCATTCGCGATGAAGCCGTTAACAAACAAACTGTCAGCCTGCAGATGAAGGAGGATCACTGATGGAAAGCAAGAAAAGACTATACAAGCGGATTCTGATTTCGTTTCTGGTCTGCTTATCGCCCATACTGATCGGAATTTTCTTGATTCCTTCGCTGCCAGGCGAGCTTCCAATCCACTTTGATTTTCAGGGGACTCCGGATGATTGGATGTCCAAGGAACTGTTCTTCTATGGCTTTCCCTGGTTCTTTGCCCTGTTTGATGCCATCTGCCTGCTTTTGAGTTTTGGCACCAAGAAGGGCAATCCCCAGAATCCAATCATTGAGAACCTGCTTTTATGGCTGCTTCCAGCCATCGAAGCGGTCTGCTACGTCAGTATTTTGTTGTTTGTTTACAAACCCGGCTTCCAGGTTGAGCGCTTTATTCCCGGGACGATCGGTGTATTGTCCTTGGTTTTAGGAAACCTGTTGCCCAAAGCCCATCAAAATTCAACTTTTGGCTTTCGCAATGCCTATACTTTAGCCTCCAAAGAAGTCTGGACCAAGGTCAATCGGGCTGGTGGATATGGACTTTGTGCCATCGGCTTGTTATTGATTGGATGTGCGTTGACCGGACCTGTATGGATTTCGTTATTTTTAATCCCGCTGGTCATGCTTGTGCTGACAATTAGTCTTTGGATCTATTCTAAAAACCTATATAAGACAGTCTCCCATTCCTGATCGATTGTTTTAAAAATCGGATGGTTTTGGATGAAAGAGCGATTGAAAATCCCCAGCCTCTCGTTTGGAATTCTGATGCAAACTGCACTGGAATTTCGAAGGGGAAGCTGGGGATGTTTTGTGGTTGGAAGAGAATTGGTTTTGGGTACTTTTAAGCAGCCAAAACCAGCTTCGTTCGGATTGGAAAAGCATGGCGCAGCCGGAACAAAAAGAGCAGCCCGCGCACATTTAACTCGATATTCATCGCAATCCAGGGCCCGATTAATCCCATACGGCTGCTTAATACCCAAGCGATAGGGATGCGAACGCACCAGATGGAGATAAAGTTCAGGCAGGCAGGCCAGATCGTATCGCCTTTGGCCCGCAAAATTCCGGTGATCGCAATCGAAGCCCCATACATCGGTTCAGCAAAGGCTTCCAGTCTTAAAAGACGAGCGCCTAATTGCTGGACCTCGACCACGGGAGTAAGCATGGCCATCAGGTTTTGCGAAAGAATAAACATCAGCAGGCCAGAGCAGCTCATCATAATCATCGCAATGCGCGTGATGCGCCAGGAAACCTCTTTGGCTAAGTCATTGCGCCCAGCCCCCACCGCCTGGCCGACAATGGCCGTAGCCGCGGAAGCACATCCATAACCAGGCATGTAGCAAAGGCTTTCGGCCGTAATGGCAAAGCTGTTTGCCGCAACGGAAACAGTACCCAGAGTGCTGACAATCCGCGTGAAAGCGACATAGCTGGTTCCTGTAATCAATTGCTCAATGCTGATGGGAAGACCGATCTGCAAGGCTTTCGAGATGGAGGACCGGTGAAAACGGAAAGAGGCTTTCCGCTTTAAAAACGGGTTTTTCAAATAGACCCAGGCGGTTAGAAATAAGGACGCACAGACAATCGCTGCCATCGTTCCCAGCGCAGCGCCAAGAACGCCCAGATGCATGCCGTAGATAAACAGAGCGTTAAACAACACATCGAAAAAGCACATCGCAATCTGGGTCAGTCCGGGAATTTTGGTATCCCCGGCACTTTGCAGCATCTTCACCGCCCAGTCATTGAGCAAGGAAAAGGGCAGGCTGAAACAAAAGACCATTAAATAAAGGCCGGCATCGACCACCACTTCCGGCTGGCCGCCTAACCAATAGGGAACCTGCCGGCTGAACAGGCTTCCTGCCAGAGCGATAGGAATGGATAAAATCAGCACCGCCAGCATGCCCTGCCTGCATAAAGAGCCGGCTTTTTCATATTGCATGGCCCCGATGGCCTGGGCCGTCTGGACAGAAAAGCCAAAGACGATGCCCTGGCTGACGCCATTGATCAGCCAGGTGCTTGAAGCCACCAAGCCAATAGCAGCGGAAGCATTGGTTCCCAGCTGGCCGACCATGCTCGCATCAATCAGCTGCATCACGGTCACGGAAATCTGTGCCAAAATCGCCGGCCAGGATAGCATCAAAATCAGCTTTCGCTGCTGGCTGGCATCTAATGATTCATTCTGCCGGATTCGTGACAGCAGCAATTCAGAACTCACTTGCAAAAACCCCTTTCTAGTTTCGATCGAATGGAAAGATCGAATCCAATCGATTTCTTCACCTTCAATTTTTCAAGCAGCCTTCCAATCAAATCAGTTTGTACGAAGCCACAAAGCATACAGGCGCACAAAAAGATGAAGAACCAGGATTCTTCATCCAGTGGGCTGTGAGAATGGCCCGTAGTGAAAGAGTGGAGATCCATTTTTGGGTCAAGATTCGTCTTGGCTCATATAGATCTGGCTTACCTGTTTATACCTACCATTTCAGGCAGTTCAGGCATTTAAAGCGGCGATATACTCCAGCAAGTCTTCCATCGTGCCATGCGGATGGTCTTCAAGACAATTCGTTCCAGAATCGATCAGGTAATCCGTCAGGACAAATAAATCCATGCCTGCTTTGATGGCGCCATAATCTTCATTCAAATCATTGCCAACCATCAAAACTTCTTCCGGGTTTAAAGCCAATTGGTCGGCAATTTCTAAAAAGTAGCGGGGATCCGGCTTGCAGAAATGGGAGTTTTCATAACTGGTGATCCATTCGAAATCTTCTGGCTTTAACCCTGCCCAGTTTAGACGCTGGTCGACCGCAACTCTTGGGAAGATGGGATTGGTTGCCAGGATGGTTTGCAGTCCGAACTTTTTTGCGGTGTCGATCACCGTGCCAGCTAAAGGATTCTGGGGGCAGAACTGTTGATTGATACCAAAGCCATTGCGGTAATACTCTTCAAAGTAAGGCATTTTTTCTTCTATTTCTAAACCATACTGATTTTTCATGACTTCCATAAACGCTTGCTCATTGGTTATGGCTGGATCATGGTCAGCCATCGCGCCAATGCCGGCATAAATTGTTCGAATCAGAGTTTCGGGATCAAAACCATGCGGCATCATCGCCCCGGCAATGCTTTTTAAATATCCATGGGTGAAGGCATCAAGATCCATACCAAGCAGCGATCCATCAAGATCGAAAAACAATGCTTTAATCATCGCGAAATCCTCCTTCTTTTCGATGGTCTTGATTGAGAGCTTTTAGCAGCCACCAACGAAGGCCATACGGTTTACGTTCTTATCTCCTTGAAAAAGGCGTATCAAAGAAATTATACTTGATGCTTCGACTTCATGACAGAGAAGGGAAGAGCACTGATCAAAACGAAGGTCTGCATCAAGAGTTGACAAGCAGTTTATGCTGAAAAAGAAGATGGATCAGCAGACCAATCGATCCGGATCAGAAAAGGAAGGTGAGAACATGATTGTCAATGCGAGCGGCCGGACGGATATTCCGGCTTTCTTTTCTACGTGGTTTATGAACCGGCTGAAAGCGGGTTTTTTTGATGTCCGCAACCCTTTTGCTCCAAGCATGGTCTCGCGAATTTTTGTCGAGGATATTGATGCGTTCATGTTCTGTACGAAAAATCCCTTGCCTTTGATTCCCCATCTCAAAGAGATCGACAAGCCGATTCTCATGGATGTAACCGTAACTCCGTATCATGAAGACTATGAACCCAATGTCATCGACAAGAAGAAAATTATTGAAGGGCTGTGGCAGATGAATTCGATTTTAGGCAAGGAAAGCCTGAGTGTGCGCTATGATCCGATCATTTTATCGGAACGATATCCGGTGGAATACCACCTTCGCGCCTTTGAAAAGCTCTGCACTTTGGTTGAAGGATGCGTGGAGTCGATTTCGATCTCCTTTTTAGATGACTATAAAAATGTCCGTAAAAACGCCAGGGAACTCGCCTGCCATAAGCCGACCCAGGAAGAATTGAAAGCGATCGGCGAAGGCTTTGCCCAAAGCGCGAAAAAGCATCAGCTGGAGGTTTTTACCTGCTGTGAAAAAGGGATTTTAGCTTCATATGGCGTGCCGGAAGGTGGCTGCTTTTCGCAAAAGAAAGCCTTGCAGATGACGGGGAAAGCCTTTAAAAAATGGAAAGCCCGCGATTGCGAATGTGTCGAAATGGCCGACATCGGCGCTTATAATACCTGTTCACATTTATGTAAATACTGCTACGCCAACTTTGATGAGCAAAAGATCAAGCGCAATGTTTTGAATCATGATCCGAATTCTCCGCTGCTGATCGGCCATTTAAAGTCGGATGATCTGATCAAGCGCCGCAGCGCTTAACGTTCTGACAAACGAAGTTTATAGCTTACAATCTCTTGTTTTTCAACTCTAATTAAGAAAAAACTATGACATGAATAATTCCATAATTGGCTTTACGATGAAAGTACGAAGTCATTTCAAATAAAGGAGGGATTCGGTTGTCCCCAAATTAAAAGTCCCAAAAGTACTGCTCCTTGATTTCCGGAGCATGACCAGGACACCTAGAACAAGAAATCATAAGGATAAAGCATCTTAATCGCTTGGTTATTCAAGTTTTATCAGATAACAAAGATCTTATAGACGATGTAAAACTATACAGAAGAAAGGTTGTTGAGTGCTAAAAAATAGGTGACAATGTTCATGACAGATGAAGAAAGAAGACAAAAACAATTAGAGTGCCTCAAACAATTGCGGCCGATCGATGATACCTTGATGCGCTGCCTTTTCAAAAACAGGCCCCGTCTGGTTAAGTTGGTGCTGCGGATTTTCACCGGAAAACCTGATCTGGAAGTTTTGCATAGTAATACGCAATACGATATGAAACGGTTAGCAGGAGCAAAGTCCGTAGTGCTTGATGTATAGGCTCAAGATTCGACAGGCAAGAAATACAATTTAGAAATCCAGCGGGCGGATAAAGGTGCAAATCCGCATCGTGCCAGATATCACTCAAGTATCTTAGATGTAGAGAACCTGGATGCAGGGAATGATTTTAGGACATGGAGCGGGAATCCTCGGCCATTCAATGACCGAGATGAAAGCGACTGGTGCATAAAGATGCATTACTGGATGTTATATCTTTTTTATTTTATTTAAGCATATTTAATCATATTTATGATATACTATATGCATGAAGAAAAACAATCTGGTGCATGGTAGAACCACTGTGTACAACATGAATTACCATA
>JADGIS010000149.1 GCA_015233825.1 Erysipelotrichaceae bacterium RD49 | reverse complement strand
GGGAGAAGATATAACCTTATTCAGACAATTTTTGTCTGATTTCAAAAATGTATGTTCTTTATAAAATAAGTTTTCGAAATAGCTTAAAACCTTCAGGATCTAAGGGAAAATCGAAGATTCGATTATTAAAAATGTCATTGAGACGAAACACTAGAAGCCGATTACGAACATTCTGGAAACGCAGCGCAAGATCGCTAGAGGCTGCACCAGAAGCAAGTGAAGAGCCAGAACAGAGTGCAGGAGCAGAATTGATGGCAGCCATGACTTGTCTGGATAAGGCAGAGCGGGCTTTGATCGCACTGCATTATTTCCATGGCTACTTCCAAAAAGACATCGGAAAAATGCTGCATCTTAGTCAAGGGGCAGTAACAACTCGATTATACAGAGCACAGCAGAAACTGAAAAAGGAACTGGAAACGGGAGGTAAAACCCATGAAAGATAAATTAGACGAATTGATGGATGGTTTCCTGGACATCGGCTCCCCTGATGCTCTAAGGGAGAAGATCATGATGAAAACAGAATTTAAAACACGCAAAAACCGGAACACTGCTCGATTAGCAGTCTTGATGGGGTCAGCGCCATGCTTATCTATGGTGGTGCAGATGGTTTGGTTCTCGCCGCTACCGGTCAGTCTTTGACCAGTCATGTCTTAGTCAGTCTGAACGGACAGAAAGTGTCGATGGAAGTAACGGAAGATAAAGAAAGCGGCCAGACAAAATACAAAGGCGAATTGGCTGGTTCTGAACTTGATATTACTCTTGAACGTGAATCGAAAGAAGATCTGGAAAATGCAGACATTTCGATCCAGACCGATGAAGATGGATTAGAAAACGGGACTGAATAAGATGAAAAGCGAATTGCCCCAGACAAGGGATTCGTTCAAAATTGCGGCGTTTTTAAATTGAGAGGCTGAGCTTTATAAGTTTAGATCTCGATGACCAACCGATTCCATACCCGATCTATCTGAAGGCTGATCACCTGCTCTTATCGTTTCATCGATCAATCGATCAGAATTGACAGAGCAGGAAAATTCTCACGGTAGTTTGCTTACGATAAGCGGCTACCGTTTTTTTGGTCTTTGAAACCAATCTTATGATTGCCATTTGTTTCTAACCAATCCATAGCCGGGTTCAGGCTTTGGCTGCTAGAACTGCAGAGTTCTTTGGTTGCTTTTTTAAGTGGTTTGGCAGACAGGCGGTTAAAGATTCCAATTTGCCATCTTTTTGATTTTCCGCTTGCAATCCATCTCAAATGTCATTAATGTACTTATTGTACAAGTACATTAAAACTCTGATCGGAGAAAAATATTATATGGAAATAACATTAAGTTTTCAGGGGGAGACCCCGATCTACGTGCAGATCGAAACCCAGATTCGCAACCAGATTTTAGCTGGAACGTTAGCGCCAGGAGAATCTATTCCCAGTATGCGAGCGTTGGCTAAAATGCTGAAAATCAGCGTCGTTACAGTTCAGAAGGCCTACGAAAATCTGAAAAAAGAAGGGCTGATTGAATCTGTCGTTGGGCGGGGGACGGTTGTGTCTGCAAAAAATAAGCAGGCACTGAATGAAGCAAGACGCAAAGATCTGGAGACAAAAGTCGAAGAGGTCCTGAAACTGTCAAAAGAAATGGGTCTGTCGCTAGAAGAATTGGTGACATGGATTCGAATGCTTGGTGAGGAAGAATCATGAGGGATGCATTGAACATTCAAAACTTGAATAAGAAATTTAAAAATTTTCAATTGAACAATATTTGTCTGAAAGTTCCTAAAGGCCGGGTTGTCGGATTGATTGGTGAAAATGGATCCGGTAAGAGTACAACAATGCGCTGTGTTCTCAATCAAGATATTCCCGAAAGTGGAACCATTGAGATTTATGGCCGCAATGCGGAAAAAGGTGCCAAATGCCATGACCGGCTTGGAGTGGTGGGGGATTCCTGCTGCTTTCCGGACATGTTTAATGCAAAGACGATTTCCGCGATTATGAAGGATGTATATGAGAAATGGTCACCGGAATACTTTTTTGCTTTTCTTAAGCGGTTTTCTGTCCCTGAAGACCGTCAGGTCAGACAGTTGTCCAAAGGGATGAAAGCAAAGCTGAACATTGCCTGTGCTCTAGCCCATCAGCCAGAACTTTTGCTGCTGGATGAGGCAACGGCAGGATTGGATCCAGTGGTTCGCGAAGAAATATTGGATTTGCTTCAAGAATTTATGGAAGATGAAAATCATGGAATTTTGATCACAAGCCATATTACTTCTGATATCGAACGAATTGCAGATTCAATTTATTACATTCAAGATGGTCAAATCTGCTTTGAACTTTCCAGAGACCAGATTGATCTTTATGGAATCGCCCAGTTAACTGGTGATCAGATTGACTATATTGATCCCAATCTAGTGAAGATTACGCGCAAGCAGCCGATGCATATGGAAGCTTTGATTACTGACCGGTATGAGTTTATGAAACGCTATCCTGACTATGCGATCAGTCCAGCCAGCTTGGATTCGGTTATTGTGATGATCTCAAAAGGAGAAGTGAAATGAAGGGCTTATTTAAAAAAGATACGTTGATGGTTTTAAAGAGCTGGCCAATCATGGTTGTGATTTTGTCGGTTATGCTGGCCATCATGGTATTTATGGATGTTCCGACAGGGATTCTGTCCTTTGTCTCCATCTACTTTATGATGCAGGGTGTCACCTCAATTATTACTGACCGGATGTGCGGCTGGAATTTATACCAGACTACTTTTCCAATTTCAAGATCTATGGCTATAGTGGAAAAGTATGTGTTCAGTCTGGTCGTCTGCGCTATCGGATTTGTTTTGGGCTATGCGTTGACGATGATCTTCTTTCCGGGAATCCGTCAAGAGGACTTATTGGTCTCGGGATTATTGGGTGGAATCTTATCTCTGTCAGCGCTGGGCGCTGGTATTCCACTGCTGATTCTGCTTCCTAAAAATACCTTTATCGTCTCAATCTTTGGTGCTTTTATTCCTGGTGCCCTGTGCATCGTGTATTGGAGCCACGCGCTTTCTGAAATGTCAGCCCAAGTGGCCGCAAGTCAGGGCCAGATTGTTTTTTCTATGCGTACCGATGTGTTATGGGCTGAATTAGGGGTGATGGCTTTGCTGAGTATGATTTCGCTTGTGGCTGCGCCTTATTGTTTATCGAAAATGGACCAGCGATAAGGATCAGACAACCTGCGTTTGTGGAGTTAAAAATATCTAGACAAGAAATCCAAGAAGATATAAATCTTAAAAAACCAGAGTATTCCCCAAAAATTGGAATCCATGAGCCGGAGAAATTCCGGCTTTTTCAATCGGGCCATCAGCTTCTTCAGATCTAAAAAGACAGTATGGCCTACAGCCGCAGACCACAATAAAGTTGATAGGGCAGACTTAAAAGTAGATTGAGGGAAGAAGCTGTTTCAACCGGTTCAATTCCAAATCAGCAGAGAAGTTAAGGAATTCTTTGGAATTGGTAAGGAAAAATAAATTGCATCAATACTATACGAAATATAATATTGTGTCAGAGGTAATGTTATGGCGATTACAGTAAGCGGCAGCTTGATGGATCTCTGTGTTCTCTCTTTAGCTGCTAGAGAAGACCTGTATGGATACAAGCTCACGCAGCAGATGAAGGAATTGTTTGATATTTCCGAATCATCGCTTTATCCCGTTTTGCGCCGCCTGACTAAAGCGGGGCTCTTAAAAACTTATGACCTGCCCCACGATGGGCGGATGCGGCGGTATTATGCGCTGACGGATTCTGGTTTTGATGCATTGTCAGAATATCGAGAAGAGTGGGAATCCTTTGCAAAGAAAATTAATTATTTGGTAGAGATGGACGTTGAACGCGTCCAGAGGAGGCTGGGGCAATGACCAAAGAACAATATCTAATTGAACTTGAACAATGTCTGGTGATGGTTCCGCCTTCTGAAAAGAAAGAAGCTTTACGTTATGTTGAAGAATACTTTGATGAGGCAGGTGTTGATCAAGCTGAATTGGTCTGTGAAGAGTTAGGAACGCCCGATGAATATGCGAAACGTCTGAAGAGTGAAATTCCTCAGATTCCTCCCATTCCTCATGAAGAACCAGAAGAGGAAGGAACTGTAGGATTCGGAGCAGGCTGGAGCGGTCCAAATTTTGGATCCTATACCGATACTGATTTTTATCAGACGCATTCCACGAATCGTTCCTATGGAAATGGTGAGGCCAGGGCTCAGACGATAAAACCAAGACAAGCTTGCAACGTCGGCAGGATCGGCCGGATTGTCTTGATGGTTCTTGGTATTCCTTTTTTCTGTGTACTCATTGCGATGGCAGCCGTCCTTTCGCTTATGGTTGTCCTTGCCTTGCTCATGCTTTCAATCGCCATGGTTATGTTTTTAATTGTTCCAGTCATTGCGGTTCCGGTTTATGTGGTTCGGATGTTCACACTGTTTTTGAGCGAACCATTTCAGGCGCTGTTCCTTGGCGGAATCTGTCTTTGCTTGATTGGCTTATGGATGATTGATTTGGCAGCCGTTCGCGTACTGATAAAAAAAGGACTGCGAGCTGTGATCCATTGGCTGGCGGCAGCATGGAGACAATTGTTTGATTCTGTTCACCAACTGTTTTACCAGCAATAATCAGCTGATCAATCCAAATAAGAAGGAGATGCCTTTATGAAAAACAGGAAGAAAATGATCATTACTGGCTGTGGATGTTTGGTTGCTGGGCTGATGGCTTGTGGGATCAGCTCTGCACTTGGCGGAAGCCAGGTTTTGCAATCGCCGATGTTATGGATTGAAATCGGCCCAAATTCGGGAATGGGTTTTTGGATGAATGATTCGAAGTCAGATGTAGTGAGCAGTGAAACTGCCATTGTCGAGCAAGAAGCTGTTGCCAGCGAAGGAGATTTGGGTGCTTCAGCTATCGTTTCTGCCCAAACTGATCAAACGATAAAGGAAGTTCATATTACAACTCCGATTGGAAGCTTGAATCTCGAACAGGGTCAGAACGCCGAGGTTCAAAGCAATCTGCCAGAGCTTTTTAAAAAGAAAGACGGACTTCAGTTGCGCCAGAACACCACAAATGGAATTTGGAAACTGGAAGTCGATCAAAGGGGAGCTGGTTTTAACCTTCCCAATCCAGATCTGGATATCGTTATCCCCGAAAGCGTAAAAACTGTCTATATAGAATGTGGAGTGGGCGAATTAACGCTCGCTGGTTTGAATCTTGAAAGCCTGAAGATTGATACGTCTGCCGCAAATGTCCAGTTAAGAAACTGTATGCTGGATTCCCTTGATGCCAATCTGTCTATGGGAGATTTGAGTCTGTCTGGATGCAGCGTGAACCGGATGGAAACGGATCTTTCGGCTGGCGGCTTGAACATGGATACGACAAAAATCAATCGTTCGCTCGATGCGAATCTTTCGGCTGGCGGCGCTGATCTTTCTTTGATTGGAAATTTGTCCAATTATAATCTGGATTTAAATGTGGCTGCTGGACTTATTACGGTTGACCACGATACTTCTTATGACAGCTACCTGAAGAGCTATCCCAATGCCAGTGTTCAGGTCCAGATCAATGCATCGATGGGTGAAATTCAACTGAATTTTGAAGGGCAAAAAACAGATCTTTCTGAACAAGATGAACTCGTTCAAGAACAAACGAGTGCTCGGTGATTGAAGCGTGAATTACCCAATAGATAGAGAACAGGTAAAGATCTCAATTCGATCTTTGCCTGTTTTCATTTTTGTTCCATGTCGAAAAGGATGGAGAGAAGAAAATGTATTGGAAATCTGCTTTATTCTTTCGCTTTCGGCTGAAGAGAATCCTTTCATATTCATTGATCTATTTGAATTTTTTGATGATCTGCGGGTATCATCAAGATGATAAGGCGTTTTGTTCTACTGCTTTTGTTTTTAAAACACTATGCGCTGATGCCTGCGTTAGACAACCTCGAAATCAAAAGATAAATCTACAAAGAAAGGAAAGCCGAATGAGCAAATCGATTAAAATTATGCTGGCCCTCTCTCTTTTGTTCGGGCTGATCTATGCTGGAATTCTGATTTATGACTATCAACAGTTCCAAGCAAATCTTTCAGAGATTACTTAGTATTTGCTGATCAATTCGAAAACTCGTCAGATCGTTTAAAAAGAGTAAATTTCGCAATAGTAATGCCAAAGCGCCAAACGAATAAACGCTTTACCCAAAGCAATATAAGAATTTCAATTTTAAAAAGCAAATACAAAATTCATATTTTCACCATATAACAGGTGGTCGGCATCATCTTTGAAAGTGCAAGCTTTTTCGGCAAAAACCGGTTTTTCCCTTGCACTTTATCACTTCAAATATCCTGATTTCAACGATAGATAAAGCCGAAATGATTTGATCAGCAAATACTACATAAAGGAGTGATCTGGCTATGCCGTTTATTAAGCTTCGCAAAATGCGAGTTTCTTCGGATGGAACCATACTTTCTGGTTCAGCTGGACTTATCGACACAACTTATGTCAAGGGAAGCACTTTTCATTCCAGACAAGTTCAACGTGAAAACCTTGGAAAGGTAATTTGGATCTCCCAAAATCACCGAACTGGAATATTCTTATCTCCCTCTAGAGGGCTGATTGAATATTCTGCAGACCAAGATCAGTTTTCAGAGGTAGATCGCAGTGATTCGAGGATCACAAATAAACAAATTTTACCGGATCCACCTGTCCATACTATTTTTGGAGACGTCTTTCTCATTACGAGTTGTTTGAATAATTCGATCCTTTTAAAGGCTTTGAACAAGACATTTTTCAATAAAAAGGACCTTCAACGGCTGCTCATTCA
>JADGIS010000148.1 GCA_015233825.1 Erysipelotrichaceae bacterium RD49 | reverse complement strand
AAAGCCGCCAGCAGGCAATTTTGGATCTTGGCAAAAAGAGATCCCAAGAGTGGACAACAAAAAATCCAGCTTAATCAAGCCGGATCTTAAAAGACGAAGCTGTACTTATGTACAGCCATATGAACTATCACTGTCTTAACAGGGCATGTCTCTGTTCGGACTGTATAGAGGAGAACAATACCGTTGATTTCCATATCGGATTAAACGGTTTGTCTTTCCAATATAGCGGTTTTCATGGTACGAGTTTCTGCTTTTCTTTAGATGCTCGGCCATTCAATGACCGAGTAGTTCACCGAAAACTACAGACCAATCCAGAATGAATTTGCATAATGTGTGTAACGTATCTGTTTTCTGAGGAATCGTAAGGAGAGATTCTTATGCGTATTGAAAAGTGCTCTGAGCAAAATGAAAAATCATCATATCAAGTCTCATTCGATTATATTAACGATCAAGGCCAGCTGACGACCTATGTAAAAACGTTTCCCACCCAGCACGAGGCTGAAGTTTATAGCATGAACCTATCAGCAAAGCTTCGAAACTCTTTAAATATGAATCAAGATGAAATCCATACATTGAACAGCATTTATGAAGAATGGCTGGAGATTGACAGCATCCGACTGGCCAAAAATACGAAATATTCCTATACCCATCACTACGAACGCTTTATCCAGCCAGCAATCGGCAACATGGATATTCAAGAAATCAGTTATCCTGTTCTCCAAAAGTTATTTAATACATTTGCCAATCACTCAGCCTCCACAATCGGCCTCATTCGTTCCAGTCTAAAAAACGTTCTTGACTATGCCCAAAAAGCTGGTTACATCAGTGGTCATTGTCTGAACTTAATCTACGTGCATAGTGACAAAAAAGTTGCCCGACGGCAAATGTACCTGGAAAAGAAGGACTTTCTCAATCTTTGCGATCATTTGCAAGATGAGCCGGCAGTCGTAGCCTATTTATATTTAGGCTACTATCTAGGATTGCGTCGGGCAGAAGCATTGGCTCTTTGTTTTTCCGATATTAACTTTGAGAACAATACAGTAGAAATTTCCCGCCAGATGGACTTTACTTCAAAAGGAAAAAAAGACTTCAAAACAACCACCCCAAAAACAGATTCCAGTATTGCTGTGCTTCCAGTTTGCAGCGCCCTCAAAACATTCTTGCTCGAATACCGTACGATTCATCCTTATGATTTAATCGTTTCGAATGCAAAGGGAGACTTCATGGTCCCCACAACAATTCATCACAAAATTAGCGTGGTTGTTAAAAAACTGGGGATGGACTTCCATTATCACATGCTGCGCCATACGTATGTCACCAATCTGATGCGCAGTGGTGCCCACCCCAAGACGGTGGCAAAACTTGCCAGACATTCCAGCGTGAATACAACTCTGAATGTCTACACTGAAGTCAGTCAGGTAGAACTTCAAACTGCACTCGATCAAGCTTTCTCCAACGAATGATCCGACATCTCGAATACCACGTTTCGCCTATCGAGGTGCGTTTTTTGGTTTACAAAACGAGCCGCTCACGAAGACAAGTATTCTTATCCTGTATTAAAAGCAGGTCTTCGCTGGCAGTGTTGCCTTAAAGCGTTATCGATCGTTCATAGACCAAAGAATTTGCGCTCAAGATTACATTCCGAATTGGTCAGACACTGTCTGACCAATTTGGATATCCCATATTTATGGTCATCTCCTGAGCAAAACAAAAGGCTGAAACGATTCGGATTCTAAGATCCAGTGTAGTTTCAGCCTGATATTTTGAAGTTAAATAATGATCTGCATTGAAGCGAACAGCCGCTTACCTCAGATCGATCGTTTAAGCCTGTATTTATCGTTGAAGATTATTCAACCGATTCGATGATGGATGGTCTCCAGTGTTCGTTTGGTTCAACACCAAGAATCTGGCAGACAGTTGCAGCGATATCGGACAGACCCATATCGTCGTCCTGTTTCAGCGTGCATGGGTAGTTGTACACGATGAACGGAACACGATTGAGAGTGTGGGAAGTTTTTGCTTTTAAAGGAGCACCTGGTTTTTTCTGTTTTTCGTACATTTCGTCCGCATTACCGTGGTCAGCAGTAACCAGCAGAACACCATCAACATCTTTGACAGCCTGGATGACACGGCCTAAAGCAAGGTCAACGGATTCAACACCGATGATTGTCGCTTCAAGATTTCCAGTGTGGCCAACCATGTCACCGTTTGGATAGTTGGTACGCAGGAAATCGTATTTGCCAGAGCGGATGGCTTCGCAAAGCTTATCCGTGATTTCAGCGGATTTCATCCATGGACGCTGCTCGAATGGAATAACATCAGATTCGATTTCTACATATTCTTCCAGCTGGTCATCGAATTTAGCTGCACGGTTTCCGTTCCAGAAGTAAGTAACGTGGCCATATTTCTGGGTTTCGGAAATTGCATATTCGCTGATGCCATTAGCAACCAGCTGTTCAGTCAGGGTGTAATGGATTTTTGGTGGCTCAGTCAGGTATTTCTTTGGAATCTGAGCGTCAGCATCGTACTGAAGCATGCCAGCAAATTTTACATGTGGAACTTTGACGCGGTCGAATTTATCGAAGCTTTCATCCCCGTCAAAAGCCAGGGAGATTTCCTGCGCGCGGTCACCACGGAAGTTGAACAGGATAACGGAATCATTGTCATCAATTGTTCCTTTTGGATTGCCGCTTTCGTCCACAATAACGAATCCTGGCAGATCCTGGTCAACGACACCTGTTTCGTTGCGGTAAGTTTCGATGGCTTCAGTAGCCGATCCAAACTGACGGCCAAGACCACGTACATGGATCTTCCAGCCTTCTTCAACCATCGGCCAGTTGGCTTCATAGCGGTCCATTGTAATCTGCATACGTCCGCCGCCCGATGCGATCTGGGCATCGAAGTTATCGTCGTTAAGGTCGTTCATGAAGTTTTCGATCTCATCGATATAGGTCAAAGCAGAAGTTTCTGGTACGTCACGTCCGTCTAATAAAGCGTGAATGCGGACTTTTTTAACGCCTTCGTCTTTCGCTTCTTTGATCAGTGCTTTTAAATGATTGATGTGGGAGTGTACGTTACCATCTGAAAGCAGACCTAAGAAATGTAGAGTAGAATTGTTTTCTTTTACGTTATCAACGAGTTCTTTCCAAGCAGCGGACTGGAACATTTCACCGGATTCAATGTTTTCGTTCACCAGTTTTGCACCCTGAGAATAAATCTGGCCGCTTCCGATCGCATTGTGGCCAACTTCAGAGTTACCCATGTCACCGTCTGTTGGCAAACCAACAGCCAGACCATGAGCTCTTAACTGAGTATGGGGGCAGGTTTTCCAGAGTTCGTCGAGATGAGGCTTATAGGCCATTTTGACTGCGTTGCCAAGCACGTTGTCAGAAATTCCAACACCATCCATGACAACCAGTACAACAGGTTTTCTTGCCATGTATTTATTTCCTCCTTTAAATACAGTTTGATCTTCTCTATTATAATCGTTTCATGAAAGTTGGGAAATCACCAGTGTATATCAGGACCACAATTCATTGAACAGCGCATAGGTAAGCCGATTGAGGCATGAGGTTGAAAGCGGTTAGGAAGAAGAGACCATTTCCCTCTTTTTTTGAAAAGAACAAAGCCGGCGCCCTGATCAGGCTGCCGGCTGTCGGTTCTATTCAATTGTATTATCATCCATTGAATATGGATAAAACATCCTATTCAGAAAGATTTGTACTCTCGCGGAAGCGGGAGAGGAACTGCTTGGTCCGTTCATTTTTTGGATGGTTGAAGACTTCGTCTGGTGTTCCTTGTTCTGCAATAACGCCCTGATCCATGAAAATCACGCGATCCGAAACGTCTTTGGCAAACTGCATTTCGTGGGTAACAACAATCATCGTCAAGCCAGAACTTGCCAGGCCTTTCATAACATCCAAAACTTCTCCAACCATCTCCGGGTCCAAAGCACTGGTCGGCTCATCAAAGAGCAGCACTTCGGGATCCATCGACAGCGCACGAGCGATGGCAACGCGCTGTTTCTGGCCGCCGGAAAGCTTGGTGGCATTCTTGTTCAAAAAATCGCTCATGCCCACGCGCTCTAAATGCTGGAGGGCAATCTTTTCGGCTTCTTCTTTAGAACGGCCGAGCACTTTGCGCTGGCCTAAAATGCAGTTATCCAACACATTCTTGTTGGCAAACAAGTTGAAGTTCTGGAACACCATCCCTACCTTGGAACGATAGTCGGTCGGCTTCAATCCACCGCCAAGAATATCCTGGCCATGGAAAGAAATCGTTCCAGAGTCGGGAATTTCAAGTAAGTTGATGCATCTTAGCAAGGTGCTTTTGCCCGATCCCGAAGAGCCGATAATCGAAACCACTTCGCCTTTTTCAATCGCAAAGTCGATATCATGCAAAACTTCCTGGGAGCCGAAGCTTTTTTTCAAATGTTCCACACTGATTACAGGACTTGTCATGCGGACATCTCCATAAAGAGTTTCTTCTTTTTCGTAGAATCTTCATCATGACTCATCTTGCGCTCAATCAGGTTGAGCAGCCAGGTAGCAAGGGTTGTCAAAATCAGATACAGAATCGCAGTATCGAAGTAGATCTCAACAAAGCGCATGTTCGATCCTGCAATTGAGGAGGACTGGAAGAACAGTTCCGTGACGGAGATAACGTTCATCATACAGGAGTCCTTCAGGTTAACAACCAGCTGGTTGCCGATTGCCGGGAAGGTATTCTTAATTGCCTGTGGGAAGATAACAAACATCATCGCCTGGAAGTTGCTCATGCCAATCGCTTTGCAGGCTTCTAACTGACCTGGATCAACGGACTGGATACCCGAACGCAGAATTTCTGCCATGTAGGCACCGGTGTTGATCGAGATAATCACAAAACCTGCCGTAATTGGACCCCAATGAATGACTGGTCTTAACAGATAGTAGATAAAGCAAGCCTGAATCATCATTGGCGTACCGCGGAAAATCCAGATATACAACCCGGTAATCCAGCGGCCAAATTTCTTTAATCCCTTCATAAAGGGTGAATCGAGCGGATCGATCGGAACCGAACGGATCGCGCCGACCACCAAACCAATCAGAAAGCCGAAGACAGTACCCACAACCGCAAAAGCGATCGTGACTTTCATGCCGTACCAGAACATCGGCCAGTTTTTTACAAGTGCCCGCCAGGCGTATGACCAGTCAATGGACATGAGTCTTATTCACCTGTTGGCGCGTTGTTTACTGCATCCAGCATGTATTCATCGCGGGTTTCCGCAGCAATTTCATCCAGAGCAGCCTGAACGTCTTTGAATTCCTGGGTATCTCTTGTATCGTTTTTCAAGCCGATGGATACGGTTGTATCCACGTCAAAGCCTTTGCCATCTTCAAATGTGATGTAAGTCAGGTACGGGTTGGCGGCAACGATTCCTTTGGCAACAGGAAGCTCAGCTGTGATGGCTTCTGCTTCACCTGTCTGTAAAGCCAGAACCAGTTCAGGATAAGCAGCCTTTGGGGTAACGTGGTCTACGCCTTCGATCTGATCGATGATGGTGTCATAATTGGTGTTTTTCTGACCGATCACTTTATGACCAGAGAAATCCTGAATGCTTGTTGCTGAAGCCATTTCGGAGTCCTTTGGAACGATCAGAACCATGTCAGAAGAATAGTAAGGAGTTGTGAAGTCCATACCTTCTTCACGTTCATCATTGGCGGTCATACCAGCGATAACGGCATCAATTTCGCCGGATTCAAGTGCAGGCTGCAAGCCATCCCACACGATTTTCTTTACAACGAGTTTCTTGCCTAATTTATCAGCGATATCCTGAGAGATTTTGACATCATAGCCATCGCAATAGCCAGCTCCGCTTCCTAGTTCAACCGAAGAATCAGAAGCATCCGTTGTCTGCCAGTTAAATGGTGCGTAGTTGCATTCCATGCCGACTGTAAACGTATCAGAATCAGAAGCAGCAGCTGTGCTGGAAGCAGTTGAGCCTGCAGCAGAACTTGCAGCGACACTGCTTGCCGTGCTGGTAGAAGAACTGTTCGAGCAGCCAGCTAACAAAAGCATGGCACAAGCGGCAGTCCACATTGATTTTTTCATTGAAGTTTTCTCCTTTTTATTCGGAAATAAAAAAACTGTGGTCCCCACAGTTCAAAAAGAAGGTTTCAAGATAACACCTCTTCGACTGAAGGAGTCTGCAAAGTCTTTCCCTGCAGCCCAATATGAATTTTTGCCAAAATCCACATTTCGGCGGTGATTGCCTTTCCCTTTCTTCAATGGATGCCTCCTTCAAAAGGTACTCATCTGCACCGCAGCCTCTATCTTTTATTTCTCAACATTTGCGGTCAGTTTAACAGTCGTAAAATTCACTGTCAATCAATCATGCCCCATCTATTGCCCGATCCTCTATAAAAGTAGAAAAAACAGTTAAAAGCAGACGTATTCAATTCATGGACAAAATTTCTGTTTCCCATTTTCATCCCTTGCAAATTCGATTAGAATCACACAATAATGATTCTATTTCGGGATAGTCCGATCAACAGCCTGCCAGAATTTCAGCGAACAGAAGTACTGATGATCCAGCAAGCGTCTAATATAGTCGCGAACTCATTATGAACTTACTGATAAGAAACATTGTCGATCGAATTTATACTTGGTATCATCTTGGTCAGGATGGCTGCAAGGGATTTCAATAATCTAACTAGACCAAAAAGAAAAAGTTACTCTTACGCAAATGCGGTTTCTAACACGAGTGTTAGAAACCGATTCTAAAAATTGAAACAAATATATATAATAATTACTTATATCATGATATAATATCTGTCTATTATACACATCTGACTCTGCCCACCCCTTTTTTCGTTTAACACTCGGTGGTCCGCGTATCAATTCATAAAACAACACAGACAAGCTTTTACTCTAAAACACATAATTCAACACATACATCCAGATAACCATCGCACAAGATAATTTAAATCAGCTACCGTAACTCATATCAGA
>JADGIS010000147.1 GCA_015233825.1 Erysipelotrichaceae bacterium RD49 | reverse complement strand
TACAGGTATACTTGTGAATTTTGATTTAATTTCACAAAGTGATTAAAACTGTAGTGAAGAAACGATCGTGACAGATGAACAATTAGGTCTTCAAATCGCCATAAACTCACTTTTGTCTGTCGCATCTTTGATAAAAAGCCATTGACAGGAAAAATCATCCGAAGAGGTTTTGCCTGGTATGTCCAAATCTCTTTTAAGATGGATTCTGTTCCCTGGTCTACTGAAAGCAGCCATGGCAATATTGGGCTTGATTTCAACAAAGAATTTATTCAGGCCTGCGAAACAGACGAGTCAGGAAATATCGTTGGATTTAAAAGATTCGATCTTCCCAATCAATCGAAGAACAGCCGGGGACAGCATGAAATCCTCGAGAAGGTTAAAGAGATTGTTTCGTGGGCAAGAAGCGCGGGCAAGGACATTGCTTATGAAGACTTAGATTTTATCAAAACAAAATCTGCTGTTTTAAAGGCAAGCTCTAGAAAAGGAAAAGACTACAACCGAATGGTTCACAGCCTGAACTATTCTCAATATAAAGAAGGGTTACAAAGAAGGTGTTTTAAAGAAGGTGTTACAGCTGTAGCTGTAAACCCAGCCTATACTTCTAAAAATGCAAAGCCCTACTGCAGGGAACGCAAAATGAATATTCATTCAGGAGCAGCATGGCTGATTGCACAAAGAGCAAGAGGATTCCGTTCGTAACAGACAGATGCTCTTTGTAAGATTAAAAGCATCCTCCAGCTTTACTATAGAATCCTCATTGATTTGCCAGACGATATAGCCGTCTGGATTCTGCTTAATTTTGATCCCCCTGTTCTGTACAGTCGGTTCTTTTCCAAGAGATAGAAGATCCACTGCTGTATGGGACTGTTTTGAATCCTGTAGACGATCGTTGCATGCAGACCCCGTACTGCTCTGACCCAGCCCCTGGCTGGGAAGGACATTACTGGAGAATGCACGTGAGTCGAAGGGATTGTTTTACCGTCAGGCGTATTGACGGAAAGGGGTTTTAGAGTATTCCGGTGGGTTATGGGCCAACCACCCTTTACCTCACCAGAATACCTAAAATACCCGATTAAAGATACGCTCCATAGCTTGGTTTGAGATCTGGTTTTCATGACAATTCGCATTCTTTCCGCAAAGCTGCCGATAAAGCTTCAGCTTTGCAGAAAATCAATGTTGATATCATAGTCATCTTCAATGAGAACCGCATGGTTCCTGTATTTTGCCGCAAATTTTAAAAAATGCTCATTTTCCTCAAGAGCACTTTCCAAGGTGAACTCTTCGTCATTCAGGCGGCTTTCTATCGCATTGGCATGTTCTTTGATGGCCCGAAAATGATTCAGAATATATTTTTTAGTCATGATAAGGCAAATAAACTGAATCTGGTCAAGATATTCTTTGGAAAAATCATCTGCCCAGTTTAAAGGAATATAGCATCCTTCAACTGTAAGGTTTTGTATATTCTCAATCGCTGTTTTAATCATTTCGCGCACAATCGGCCACAAATACTCCGTCAGTTCATCCTCATCTTCAGGTGTGAGTTTCGTCTTCTTGCTGCGGATCAGACCCATTTTCAAATGGTCAATCGATAAATAGGGATATCCCTAGGTTTCCAGCAGGTTTTGGGCAAGGACAGTCTTTCCTGTATGCGATGCCCCGGTAATTATGACAATCATCGCTTCCTCCAATCAAACGCACAGAACCACATCTAGACTTATCCTACCATCCGATGCCCTCTATACCTTATATTCTCGTTTTCAAGTGAAATCGGGCAAAAGAAGCCAAAATGCGATTTGATAAAGCGTGAGTTTCGAAGAAAAATCCGATTGATTTTGACGTCATTTGCCACAAGAAGGACAATGGAACATGAATGCATGAATGATTGAATGATTGATCGCAAAATCCAGTCATCTTTCAACCGGGATTACAGGAGGAGAAAATGTGAACCAAAACAAGCTTCAAAGGATTATACAATCACAGCCCTATGATCTCACAATTTGTATCCTTGCCGTGGCTTCCGTTGCATTGGCTGTCATTGATTTTAATCGAGGACTGACACCGATCGAAAGAATCGTTGACCAGATAATCTATCTCGCCTTTGTCGTTGACTACTTTGTCCGACTCAGGCTCTCTCCAAATATGAGAAATTTTTTCAAAAGCAATATCGTGGACCTAATTGCTATTTTTCCATTTGGCTTCGCTGTGCAAATCCTCCAAACGCTCAGATTTGTCAAGACACTTAGAGTCTTTGACTTTACCAGGGCCTTTCGCATTTTCCGCTTTGCCAGGCTTTTTCGAGCAGCCAGGTTTGCAAGATTTTTTCATCTGACAAAACTTATGCGAATTGGTTCTACTGCTGGCAGATTGGTTGCCAAAATCAAAAGGTTTCTCAATACGAATGGACTTAAATATATTTTGCTGCTTTCAGCCTTGGCAATTGTCATTGCATCCATTGCGATGACAGTCCTCGAGAAAATGACCTTGCCAGACGCAATTTGGTGGTCGTTTGTAACAACCACCACAGTAGGATATGGAGATATCGCCCCACAGACAAATCCAGGAAGAATTGTCGCCATTCTTTTGATGCTCGTAGGAATTGGCTTAATCGGTTCGCTGACCAGCAGTATCACGACTTTCTTCCTCACTTCCAAAGAGAAGAAAGAGCCAAGCTCTGAACGAGTAGATTTGGTATACAAAATGTATCAGGAATTGAGTCAAGAAGAACAAGAAATGTTGAAAGGAAAACTGACCAAGCCATAATCTATCCTCGCCACAACTTCTGTTTTCCTTGAGGATCACTATTGCTCTCACGCTTCCCTTTCTTTTTCTTTGGGCAACACCACAAGAAGGAAGCAGTTTGATCGAAGGATGAAACAGCGCAGCTTAATTTGAATGGATTTAAAAAATTAAAACCCATATCTATTTTAAATAGATATGGGCGGTATTGTCATATTGGTGGAGATGGCGAGAGTCGAACTCGCGTCTAAGCAATGTCCCACGAATCAACATTTACAGCTTAGTCTGTCAGAATTCCATCAGACTTGGACAGACACAATTCCTGATGGTTTGACTGTAGAATTTTCGTCTGAAAGGTCCAGTCCTGCCTGTCAGCTTATCTTCTTTGTGCTAGTGATCTGAACTAGAAGAGAGCGAACTCGTTCAGAAAAGCTGCAGAACGATTAAATGTTCAATTAAGCAGCAAAGGCAACAGCACCGTTGTTGTAGGTGCGGCCAAAGTTAAAGTTGTTAGCGTTTATTTTGAATGATTTTTTACGAGAATCACTCGGCTGTAGTTGAGTCCAAACAATTACTCATCGAATGCCAAAAACATCCCCACATGTTTACTTTAGGTAGTTATTGTACCGCTTTGAAATAAAAAGTCAATTCCTTACTCGAAGATTCAAGCGGCCCTGTCTCGGTCTCATTGAATCTTCTTCAATCCGCTTGAAACAATAAAGCGCTAAAAAGACAGGATAGCCTGCAGCCACCTGCCGCAATGAAAGTTGCTCAAGCGAACTTTCAAAGTAGATCGAGAAAAACACTCTGTTCCCCGGCAAGCATACTTGTTCTTGTCAGGAATCAGAGCGTTTTATTTTCAAACGATTTCAATTGGGTGCTTCAAAGAGAAACCGGATGATTACAATCCAGCAAAATATCCATCCTTCTTTTAGTAGCGAATCTTCATTGCTTTTTGAATTTCCCTCTGGGCATCGCGCGTTTTGGCACTTTCACGTTTGTCATGGAGATTTTTACCACGAGCGACTGCAATCTCTAACTTGCACAAACCGTGGGAAAGGTAGAGTTTTACAGGAACCAGCGTCATTCCTTTTAACCGGACTTGTTGATCTAATTTCAAAATCTCGCGGTTATGAAGCAGTAAACGACGGTCTCTTGTTTCGTCATGATTAAACCGGTTGCCAAATTCATAAGGAGAAATGTGCATTCCCTTTAAGGTTGCTTGTCCATCTCGAATCGAGATGTAGGCATCCTTAAGCTGGACTTTACCTTTGCGGATGCTTTTGATTTCAGTTCCTTTCAGCTCCAGACCGGCTTCATAACGGTCGAGCAGTTCATATTCATGTCTGGCTTTTCGGTTTTCCGCAATCACCTTAATGCCTTTTTCATTGGTATTCTGCATGCCTTGCCTTTCTGCTGCTGTCAGCTTGCTTCTTGCATGAATCCGCCTTTGTTTTACAAAAGACGTCAATCTTCTATGGATTCAAATTATATCAGATACCTATCCAATCGTAAAAAAATGATGAAAATTGGAAACCTATGCAAGAAAATCGGCCATCCTGCTTCATTCTTCGCAACAAGCAGACCCCACCCAAACGGCTAAGCCGCTTGGATGGGGTCATTGGCCTATCAAGAGGTGTCTGCAAACCAGCCAGAAAGTAAATTGATCCAGGCTGTTCCAAAAAAATTGGAGAAGCTCCCGCTTCTCCCAAATCCATTTTTCTGATTTTCGATTTCTTATTGAATCAGGCAATCAGACATCCCGTTTCTCGCAGGGAACATACACCAGTTCAATATCGTACCCCAGAGCTTCCATCATTTGGATGAACGTTCTGTTGAGTAAACCGTCTTTTTTCTTGATGATGCGGTTTACATACTGGGACGTTGTACCAATCTTCGATCCGAGGCGCTCCTGGGTATATCCGCCCTCGAGAATTTTAACTTTAATGTCGACTTCAATATTATTTTTGACCATAAAGCTGTTTTCTCTCCTCGTCATTAATACTACCCTGAACAAAACAAAAATCAATAAGAGATTTAAAGGAAGTCCAAAACAATGCTAAATTCGCTGTTTTCAGGCATAAACTACACGAATTTTGTGTGATATCTTCATGTTTTATTCCCATAATCAAGAAAAGAAAATCAGATACTTTCATATCTGATTTTCTTTACCTGCTCAAGCTATTCGTATCGTATCAACTTCGGATACAAAGTTATCCTCCTGTTTTTTCTGAGCATCCAGCTTGAATACATCGAAAAATATGCAAAAATTATTAAATTTGCCCCAAATCTCGTCACTCTTTTTTCTCTCTTCTTTCAGTTCCATTTCTAGTAGTTTTATTTCGTGAAAAAGAATTCGCTTTCACGCTAGTGAGTCAACTGAAGCTGACTATAGAGTGAGATGAAAAAATCACAATTATGCCACCCCTTTTTTGCCGAAATCCATTTTTCACTTCCAGGAGCAGGATGAATGCGGAATCCAAACTTCCAAAAAATTATCGAATTTTGACTTGAATCTTGTGTTTATTGCGGAATTTTCATATTTCTGATGAAAACAGATCCTTCTGACATAAAAATCATTGCCCAGATTGAAAATGTCTTTAATGCATAGAAATCATAGTGAAGTTGGAAAGGCCAACTTATGCTTATATGCCATTATATCTGATTTTTCATGAGTTTTATCTATATCCATAGTATCCTAAGTCAGCTTCTGAAAAGAGTTCTTTTTTTGCCGGATCACATTTCGTTTTTTAGCTTCCTTTTTGGGCAGGACAGCTTTCTGGCCATTTCCCTTTCAACAGGCTGACTCTTTTGCAAAGCAAAAAGAGCCGATCAGTGACCGGCTCCATGGGAATAGAGACATCTGTTTTCAGATGTGAATGGGAATAAGAAATGAGATACTGCGTTTGAAAGCTGACTATTTTTTGAGGTCAGCTTCAACTTTTTTAACGTCTGCTTTTGCTTTGGCTTCATCCGCTTTTGCGTCTCTAGCAACGTCAGCGTTGAAATCTTTGACATCAGTTTTCGCTTTGTCAACGGCGCTTGTTACGCCTTCTTTTGCCTTGTCATAGGCTTCAGCTGCTTTGTCTTTTACGTCGTCATATACGTCTGCTGCTTTATCTTTTACTTTGTCATAAGCGTCAGCCACACCGTTTTTGGCTTTATCATATGCATCGGCTGCACTGGCTTTTGCTTTATCATAGACAGATTCAGCTTTATCTTTAACTTCAGCACCTGTTTTTTTCAGATCTTCTTTCGCATCCGCTAGATCAGCAGCTGCTTCTTTTTTAAGTTCTGCTTCTTTGGCTCTTGCTTCAGCTTCTTTAGCTTCAGCTTTCTTTTCTGTTTTTTCGAGATCTGCTTCATATTTTTCTTTCAGATCTGCTTTGTCGGCTTCAGCTTTTGCTTCAACCTTCTTTTCATCGGCATGAAAATTATCTTTCAGTTTATCCACTTCGTTGACAACTTCCTCTTTGAATTTGTCAAAACCTGCTTCAATATCTTTCAAAAAATCACTCATCTTAAAAGCCTCCTTGATAGTTCTGATTCTACTTGAGGTCAGTATTTTGAGAAGCGTTCTGCCCGTTTTTGCAAAACCGGTCTATTGAGCCGGCCGGGAAAGTAAAGGCTCTCCCTGTGAAACTTTACCAAGTTCAGAACGTGGCTGGTAGCCTTCCTGGTAAAGGATTTTATCGACTGAATCGATCGCAAAAAGCTTGGATTTTGCTTCGACGGGTGCAATAAAATGGACAAGCGTATCTCCCTCCCGGACTTTTTGACCGGGCGAAACAAGAATTTTGGCGTCTTTTTCAAAGTCGACTGCGCCTGTACAGATTTTCAAACCCAGCCGGTTTCCCATTGGCGTTTGAATCACAATGATATTCTGCTTCGGATCGACGGAGATTACTGTTCCGCTTACCGGAGCGTTAATATTCTGGTCTTTTACCTTCATCGTAATCAGTGTCTGCATCATTTTATCTTGATCAGATGCATTCGGATCACTATATGGATAGGCAAGCAAGTCACCATCCGCCCAAGCAAACAGATCATGATAGTCGTCTGCGGCTTTCATATTGGCTTCTTCAGTTGCCTCATACTCTTTTTTTGCTTGCTCAAAGGTATCTTTTGTATCGCCTGAATAATTCATGAGTCTTTTCACAGACTGATTTTTGTTGTTTGTGTCTTGGAATTAAGGACAAAACGGCCAGCATTCCAGATATCCACATTATTTGGGGTGGAGGGGGGTACATTAAAATCGA
>JADGIS010000146.1 GCA_015233825.1 Erysipelotrichaceae bacterium RD49 | reverse complement strand
TGGTTGTCAGCATTTGGGCGATGCTTACGTATGGATCAGAGTGGAATCCGGTGGATAAAAAAGAAAACGGATGCCCGCGTGAACTGAGCATCCGTAAGTCTATTAGCAAGCTCGATCATGCAGTTTCGGAACTGATTGCACAGGGTAAAGACGAAGAAGAAATTACCCGCGAGCTCAATAGCATTATACAGAAACACTCTACAAAAACCAGCCCAGAATTAGCCGCCTAGAAACGCGGAAATTGTGGGGAGGGGGGCCTATACGCAATTTTGTGTTAGACCTGGGAGTAATTTACAGAATAAAGAAGACCAACATTCCTTTTCGGGCAAAGGAACAATTTGGGCATTTTGCTCTTCGTATAATGAGACTAGAAAAGATGCAATACAAGAAATCATTCCAGAAAGGGAGTAATTCTATGAAAATGTATTTTAAAAGAACCGGTGCACTTTTGCTTTGTGCAGCAATGTTGGCCGGCTGTTCTTCGACCCCGGCTTCCAGCACGCAGCCAAGTACTGCGGATTCTACAAAATCTTCTGAAACATCCACCAGCAAAACCACCAGTACAGTGGAAAAAGCTTCCCTGCTGGAACAGCTTGTAGCTGCCAGCAATTCGGATGCCGACGCCGAAAAGATCTGGATGGACATTTTCCAGCAGACGGTTGATGCGTACAAGGGAAATGTAGAAACCGAAGGTGATGGTGAAATGTATGAATACCAGACTGACGGAGATACAAACTTTATTGAAAACGATGCCCACCAGCTTTACGATAATGGCCGAAAATCGGGTTTTGTGACCACTGACAATGAAGTATGGGGTTCCGATCTTATTTCCATTGATGACATGTATAACAACATGATCGATGGGGCTGGATTATTCTCTTCAATAACGGCAGATAGATCGACAACAGCCGTAACTTCGTTAACAGATACGAAAAATGATCATCTGGCTGGCCAGGTTCAATCTATTGTCGAAAATGCCTATTCCAAAGGTACCTTCGCAGCCATTAATCTTCGTGATGCAGTGATTAACTGCGGCTATGCCAGAACGGTGGATCCTGTTCATGATGCATCCCTCTATACTTTCGATCTGGCCGAAAAAGGAACTGGGTATGAATTGACCCTTAAAATTAAAGATCTTGAGCAGTTTAAAACCAAAGCAGCCTCGCTGACTGTTCTGACTGATAACCTGACGAATGAGCCGATTTTAGGCCTGGATGAAGTGACAGAAGAAAACTTTGTCTTCCACTTTGATAAACAAGGCGTATTAAAGTCTGTAGATAACAATGTTTTCCACGCTATTTATACCCATGGCGAAAAGCTGTATGTCAACGTCCGCAACGAAACTGATGTAGAAGCCTTAGAGGATCCGAATGAATTCCAGTCCATTGTTGGCGATTTCATGAGCCAGATTACAGACAAGAAGCTGACTGAAGGATCAAACTTTGATATTACGGATTGGAAATAATCCAAGGCAGTCTGATCTAAATTTTATATAAAGCCTATAACCGTACCTGAGCCATCAAGCTTTCGGGTACGGTTTTTTGCAGGATCGAAACTTTGAAACGGATCCTCAGCAGTTACCGGGCAAACTAGAAAATCAAAAAAAATCTTCTTGAATCACCAGCCATAATTTCCTATTGTATGAAGCAGTATCCAAACCAATATGATCGATTAAGAAAGTTTGCCTTCGGATCAGAAGGCTTGGATCAAAACCTGGGTTGTAAAAAATGCACTTGTTATAGAGATCAAGAATATATGCAACCCATAGTCCTGCGGTATAGTGGTTTTGAAATCAGCTGGATTTCAATCCATTTTAAGAACAGATAGTATTCTTTCGAGCTGTTGTTGAACGTTGTTGAATAGGAAAGAGTGAGTGAATGTCAGACATTAAAGAAGAAAAGCGGTTTGCCGAATATGTGAGTCATTACAATCCTGAAGATTCACAGATTCGTTTAAAGGTTGTTCATACTTGGAAAGTCGTTCAAGCAGCCGATCAGATTGCAGCCTCGCTTGGTCTATCCACAGACCAAAAGCGGCTGGTGCACTTAGCTGCGCTGTTTCATGACATCGGCCGCTTTGAACAAGTCCGCCGCTACCATACGTTTCATGATGCCAAAAGCGTGGATCATGCAGCACTTGGAGCCGAAATTTTAAAGCAGGAAGATTTTCTCAAGGATTTAAGCCAAGACCAGCAGGCCCAGGTGATTGAAGCCGTTCGTATTCACTCACAATATGCGATTCCTCAAGAAGATAAGGGATTCCAAAGAGTACTTGACCAGATTATCCGGGATGCCGATAAGATTGATATTTTTCGCGTTGCAGCGACGGAAAGTCCCAAAGATACTTCGGGGGCTACGCTCGAGACAATAGATCAAGACCGAATCAGCCCCCTTGTCTATCAGGCCGTCATGGAAGAGAGAAGTGTTTTACGAAGCGATCGAAGAAGCCATCTTGATTTCTGGATCTCATTTCTTGGCTTTGTTTCGGATTTAAACTATCCAGCTTCAGCCAATCTGGTTCTTGAACAAAACGATTGGCAAAAGCCTTTGAAAGAGATGCTTACTTCCTATCAAATCACCGATCCAGCCACTCGCAGCCAAATTGAGGATCTGCTCGCAAAAACCAAGACGGTTCTCGAACAAAAATCCAAAAACCCTGTTCAGTCGATAAGCACTGAAAGCTAAGATTCATGACTGTTCTGGTTATTAAAGATGAAACAAAAGATTAAATATCGGCAATTGATCGTAGAGTTTACCAATAAGAATGATCAGTCGATCCAGCTGAATATAAAAATCGCGAGATTCAGTCAATGGCCCCGCCCATACTGCTGAGCAATTTGGATGGGGTATCCTTGCCTGACCTGATGAAGAGGAGAAGGTACAGTATGAACCAAGTCGTTACCCTGGTTGCCACAGATTTAGATGGAACCTTATTAAACAGTGAAAAGAAAGTCACAGAAAAAACCAAAGAGGCGATCCGCCGCTTAAAAGAACACGGTATTTTATTTGGTGTGGTATCGGGCCGTCCGGTAGAAAGCGGAATGATTCTTTGCAAAGGATGGGGATTGGAAGACTCCATCAGTTTTTTGATCGGAATGAATGGTGGCGTTTTGTATGACACGCGCCGAAAAGAAAAAGAGACTTATTCCGTACTGCCCGGCCATTTGATTTGGAAGGTTATTGAACACTACCGCGAGATGCCGGATCTGCACTTTGAAGTCATGGTTGGCAACAAACGCTATGTTGAATACTCAACACCTGAAACGCTGGCCAATGCTGAACTTTATGGCGAAGAGGAAATCATCGTCGACCTTAAAGAATTCTTGTCCGATAAGAACGTCAATAAGCTGATCATCCGTTCGAAACCAGAAGATCAGCCTAAAGTCGTTGAAATTGCCAAAACAATTGATCTGCCAGGTGTCAAAGGCATGACGACAAGTGATGTCTTGTTTGAATTTGTTGATCCGGATATCAATAAAGGTTTTGGTGTGCAGAAAGTCTGCGACCACTTTGGGTTGAACCTGGATAATATCGTCGCCTTTGGGGATGAAGCCAATGATATGGAAATGCTAATGATTGCCGGAACCGGTGTAGCTATGCAAAATGCGATTCCGTCTGTCAAAGCGATTGCCGATGTCGTCAGTGACTATACAAATGACGAAGATGCTCTTGCGCATTATATCAATGAGGTGATTCTTCCCGCTCAGCCCGATAGAATTGGAATGGATCAATAATGGCCAAGTGGGATGATATTTACTGCCTGCTTTGTGAAAGGATTTTAAAGGAAGGGGTGCGGGTACCGAATAGAACGGGAATTGATACGATCAAGGTTCCTTTTGCCCACTTTACTTTGGATGTCGGTGATGAGTTTCCGATCTTGACAACCAAGCAGCTTTTTATCCGCCAGGCCGTCTTGGAAATGCTCTGGATTTACCAAGCCCAAAGCAATGATGTCCGCTGGCTGCAGGAACGCAATGTACATATCTGGGATGAATGGGAGCTGGATGATAACGGCGATTGGAAAGAGATGAAAACCGGAAAGGTGCTCAAACACTTTGACCCCAGGATGGCCCATACGATTGGCACCGCTTATGGCTATGTCGTGCGCAAGTATCATTTGATCGATCAATTAATCGATTCTTTAAAACACACGCCCGAAGACCGCCGCCGCGTCTTGTCCTTATGGCAGGAAGCGGAAATGGAAACGGCGGTGCTGCCAAGCTGTGTCTGGAGCAGTGAATGGGACATCACAGATGGCAAACTGAATTTGCTGGTACACCAAAGATCTTGTGATGTACCTTTGGGTCTGCCATTTAACGTGACCCAATACGCTACGCTTCTTTGTATGATTGCCCAGGTAACAGGTTTAAAACCGGGAATTTTAGATTGGTCGATCAAGGATGCTCATATCTATGTCAACCAAATTGAAGGCATTCAAGAACAGTTAGCACGCTGGCATGAAAATGGATCGTATCCAGCCCCAACGCTCTGGCTCAACCCTGAAATCGATAATTTCTACGATTTTGACTCGTCGAGCGAACTGAAAGACTTGAAGCTGGAAAACTACCAGCATATGGGAAAGATCCGTTTCCCGATCACCCAATAAGGAGCGGATGGCAATGAAACTTATCTTGATTGCTGCTATCGGTAAACATAACCAGCTGGGGTTAAATGGAGATATGCCTTGGAAGCGTTCGCTGAGCCAGGATCTTCAATTCTTTTCAAAGACAACCCGCAACCACGCCATGGTGATGGGTCGTAAAACCTTTGAAAGCTTGCCGGGATTGCTGCCTGGGCGTGAACATTTGGTGATTACGACTTCCCAAATGGAAAAGCAGCCTCATCTTCATCTTTATCCAAGTCTGGAAGCTTTTTTTGAGGACTGGAAAGAAAGTGATCAAACCGTGTATGTGATTGGCGGCGGCAGTATTTACAAGCAGTTTCTGCCTTATGCCGATGAGTTAATTTTGACTGAAATCGACCAGGACTTTGATGCGGATACCTGGTTTCCAGCTTTCAATTCGAATCTATACAGTCGAGAGATTTTGGATACTGTCGATGAAAATGGCTATCAATATCATCACGTTTGCTATCGCCGTAAATTAGAGCCAGACCTTTCAACTCGATAGCCAATACAAACGCGCCCCAACAGGCAGGCCAGATCCCAGCCTGCCTTTTTTGCGCTTTTCTTTTGTTTGGCAGCCAGCAAAGAAAGACGCAAATTGGGACATGAAAAAGCCGCAGGCTGGAATCTGCGGCTTTAAGTCTGGGAAAAATTAGGCTCTGCCTTTGATGCGGGACAGTTTCTGGATCATGGCTTTGCGGTCAGCTTCCAGTTTTGCTTTTTCTTTGGCTGCTGCCTTATCGGCTTCTTTTTGGAGTTTGCGGATGAAGACGATCAACAAGGCCACAACACCGGCGGCCAGAGCACCACAGGCAATCATGCCAAAGAGTTCTTCCTCGCGCTCTTCACGGATGACTTCGCGATGGTCAACATCAAGAGGAACACGCTTGTTGGCCAGGCGTTCGCTTTCAGCTGCCAGAAGGCGGGACATCAGATCCTTTCTAGCATCATAATTCAGATTTTTAATTTCATTTTCAAGATAAGATAATTTGCTCATAACTATACCCCTTTATCAGTTTAAGCCAAATGGATTCAAAACCAGATCAATTAACCCAAGTAGACCAGCCTGAGTAGCGATCTGTCTAAACGATGTAAAGACATATTCTATTCGTCACCAAAGCTGATGCCAAGCATGCGGGCTTCATTGACAATGCTGGAGTTTGGATCGACCAGTTTCAATTTGCCAGCCGCTTCTGAAAGCGGAACTTTGACAATTTCACGGTTTTTGTAGGCCACCATGAATCCGTATTCGCCATTGCAAGCCATGCGGCCGCCCTCGGCACCCAGGCGGGAAGCAAAGACACGGTCATAAGCATCTGGCATACCGCCGCGCTGGGTATGTCCAGGAATGGTGACCCGCACTTCTTTGCCGGTTGCTTCTTCGATTTCAGCAGCCAGTTTATAGGAGACGGAAGGATAGACGTAGTTTTGAAGTTTCTTTTGGTATTCTTTCTTCGATAATTTCTTATCTTCAACCGAGATCGCACCTTCGGCAACGGCCAGGATCATGAAGGAACCGCGGTTGTTTGTTTTCTTACGTTGAACGGTTTTGATAATGGAATCGAGCTTATAGGGGATTTCTGGCAGCAGGATAATATCCGCACCACCCGCAATGCCGGCATTTAATGGCAGCCAGCCGGTTTTGTGGCCCATGATTTCAACGATAAAGACACGGCCATGGCTGGAAGCTGTGGTATGGATTTCATCAATCGCGCGCGTTGCAATATCCACCGCAGACTGGAAACCGAAGGTCATATCGGTGCCCCATAAGTCGTTATCAATCGTTTTTGGCATCGAGATGACATTCAAGCCTTCCTGTGAAAGACGGTTGGCGGTTTTAATCGAACCATTGCCGCCCAAAACAAATAAGCAGTCCAGCTCTAATTCGTGGTAAGTCTTTTTCATCAGTTCGACTTTATTATTGCCATACTGGTCGGGTTTATCAATTTCCTTGAAAGGAACCCGGCTGGTTCCTAAAATCGTACCGCCGCGAGTCAGGATATCTTCAAAGTCGCTGCGATGGAGCATGGTATAACGGGAGTACATCAATCCTTTATAGCCATCCCAGAAGCCATAAAATTCAGTTGGTTCTTTGGCGTTGTTCATTGCGGACAGATAGATTGCACGCATGGTCGCATTCAAAGCCTGGCAATCACCGCCGCTTGTCAACATTCCGATTCTTAACATCGAATCGCCCTCCTCATTCTTATTCTTTCTTATTGTAGTCTTAAAAGCCGCTAAGCAGGCAGGGAAATGTCTTCTTTGTGGATGGTTGAAGAAAAAATGCAATGCCATTCGGTTAAGGTAATTTAAGATAAGCAAATCATCTCAATGAGGTGGTTTGCTTTTTTTACGGCTCATTAGAGCAGTTGGTTACAAAACAACACAAAAGAGACAGTTGACAAATTCAG
>JADGIS010000145.1 GCA_015233825.1 Erysipelotrichaceae bacterium RD49 | reverse complement strand
AGGGGATCATATCCCACGCAGCCTACAGGATCTCATCAGGGAAAATCGAAGGCATCAACAACAAGATCAAGACAGTAAGGCGACAGGCTTTTGGCTATCATGACGATGGATATTTTTTCCTGAAGATAATCGATGCGTCATACAATACGACAGTCAAGAATCCCAAATCCCACCGGATTTTTCAGTGAGCCATATCTTTGAATGTTTTTAGTCATTTTTCCATTCAGGCGGCTTGCTTGAAATTGCACTGGATGTGCATAAAATCATTGACAATGAAACCGCTTTTGGAAATTTCCCTTTACGTCTGGGCAAATCTGAATATAACTATAGAAGACCGTCCATCCTGACGTCATCCAGAGAATTCCTATAAAGTATCAGAATTCAATGAAAAAAGCAAAATTCAAAAATACATATTGCATTTCAAATGGATACGAGTAGGATTAAGGCGTTCTAAAGATCGATTTGTAAATGATCTAAAGAAAATAAGGAGAACCCAAAACGAATGAACGCATCGGTATTGTTCTATACCTCCCCGGGCTGTGCAAATTGTCGAAAAGCGAAAAAATGGCTGGAAGACAATCATATTGAATTTGTTGAAAAGAATATTTTTAACAATGAGCTCTCTGAGCAGGAAGTCAAATATCTTCTTGCCCGCTGTGAAAATGGAACGGAAGACATTTTGTCCACTCGTTCTAAAGCATACGCTTCCTTAAAAGAAGTGATTGATGATATGTCGGTCAGCGATCTGACCCGTTTCATCCAAAAAAATCCATCGGTTCTCAAACGCCCCATCTTGCTTTCAAAGCGCAACATGGCCGTTGGCTATGATCATGATGAAATCACAACGATGATGCCTTTAGAAAAAAGACGCGCAGCCTTCCAGATTGGTGCTCTCGAACAGCCCGCAATCTCACGCCCTTAGCAGAACCAAAATTCCAGTTTTTGGAGTTTGTTCTCGATTCCCTTTAGCGGCTTGGTCCTCGCCCGGACCAAGCCGCATTTTTCTGTTCAAAGCACAATCATGCAGATCCTTGAGCTGGCTGGCTTTGGTGAAATGCAGTCCACCTGCCTCAATAATCCGCCAGAATCCATCAGATTCCCTGCCAAAGCAGAAAACTGTGTTCCAAATCAAACCTGCTGGCTGGACATTGCGTATGTTCCAGTGTCAGGCTGGAAGCCGCTCTTCTTTCTTGCAATCCTCCAGGCTGACGCACTGATCCAATGCCGCTGCTTTTGTTTCCGGCATCAGTCAAGGAGAACCCACAATGGATTTTATACAACCTCTTCCCGCCCGAACTCTCTTACGATCTTTTCCAGATTCCCCTTTACAGCAAGGCGGCCGAATTGACAGGCATCCAGCGCCATGTCCAGGGATGGCATTTCTGGCCTGGTCCTTATTTGAAATGCCCTATCCATCCACTTTGCAGCTGGCAGCCATTCTGCCTGCCTTGTTCAATGTCCAGTCTGACCTTCAAGAGCTGGCACACTCTTGCCCGCTGGACGTGGATCTGCTTGGCCAGGCCAAAATAAAAGTGGAAAAAACAATCGACAGACTCTGCTTAAACGATCCATTTTTCCTGTCGACGCTGATCACGCTGGAGCCTGCCTGGCTGGTACGGATGTTGAAAGTGCAATACGGACGCCCGGATCTGGATTTTGACCTTGCTTCCCTGCGCTCCCCCTGCTTTGTTGAAGTGGATGGTCAGCTGCGTCTTTTTGATTTTCGGATCGATCTTCTGGATTCGAAAACACCCTTCTATGGAAACTTTCTGGTGCTGCTGCCCTGGGAAGATCCATCTCCATTTTTCTTCGAAGGAATCTATACTCCCAGTGATGGCTATCCGCCTTTTTGCCAGGCCGACCAGGATTGGGATCTGCATTTTCCTTTTACCACCCATCAAGCCATCGATTTACTCAGCGATGCCAGATGGCTGGATATTGAAGAAGACCGATATAATCTGATGCACGATTGGTTCTGCCAGAAGGCAGAAGACTTTTATGAGGCCGGACTCGGAAAACTATCGCAGCAGATCAAAACAGATGACCATGCAAGGCAATTGCTTTTGGTGAAATGGTCTCAGTGGATGGCGACAGATTTCTTGCAACGATCTTCTTGTCAGTAAGGTTTTGCTGCTTCCATCAAAAATCCGCCAGATCGAAATCGGATCCGGCGGATGAACAGGACAAGACTCCCAACAACATGGACAACGTAAGCTGGAAACGCTTAAACGTTGCCAAGCACAACACGGTGAAGATGCTTTTGGGCTGTTTGCTGCAGGGTTTTCAACGTTTCTAAAGGTGTAGGGGGCATGGATTCATGATAACGCGGGAAATAGCGGCTTAAATGCAGGACAATACCCGGCGAAATGGTAGCCAGCCAAGACGCCATGGCCTCCATTTCTTCAATGGAGTCATTTTTGCCAGGCACCACCAGCGTTGTGACTTCCACATGCGCATCCTGAGCCGCTCGCTTGATAAACGATTTGGTCATTTCTAAATCACCGCCTACATACTGATAGGATTCGGGAGTAAAGCCCTTGAGATCGATGTTGAACGCATCGACATAAGGCAGGATTTCTTCCAGCGTTTCAACACTCGCATGGCCGCTGGTTACAACGACTGTTTTCAATCCTTTTTCATGAACCAGCTTGGCCGTGTCGCGAATAAACTCATAGCCGACCATCGGCTCGTTATAGGTGAAGGCTACTCCAATATTGCCATACTCAACCAACTCCTGGGCTTTGCTGGCAAGCTGATGGGGCGTGACTTCTTCACAGCTGGCATCCAGATCGACTTGGGAGATTTCGTGGTTCTGGCAAAACGGACAGCGCAGCGAGCAGCCATAGCTGCCAACCGATAAGATCATGCTGCCTGGATAAAAATCAACCAACGGCTTTTTTTCAATCGGGTCTAAAGCTGCGCTGGAGATTTTGCCATAGTTACGGGCTTTGATGAGGCCGTTTTCATTGATCCGCCCTTTGCAAAAACCAATCTGTCCTTCGTCCAGATCGCAGTTTCGAAAGCAGACCTTACACTTCATGACGAATAACCTCAAAACGTTCGTAGCTGCAGCCTGCCTCATCTGCATGCAAGCCAGCTTTCTGGCGGGCAATCTGGACCTGCTGCTCAATGGTGTCAACCCCATCAAGGTTTGGCAGCAGCAAGCCGCGCTTGCCACCTTTTGAGACGATGACCCCATACTTTTTCGGGTCGAGATCAGCCAGCGTGCAGCTTTCCGGATCTTTTAAGACATCGACACTGATTTCAAGCTTGTCGAGTTCATCTTCCCGAACCGGGTAGAATCGGGGATCGCGTGAGCAAGCCGAAACGGCATTCATCTGAATCTCGCGGGCGATATTTTTTTGCGTAGGAGCTGTGGTGCCGATGCAGCCGCGCAGCTGGCCATTTTCGTGAAGTGAGACAAAGGCGCCGGCTTTGGTCGAGTACATCTCTGCAGGCAGATTCTTTGGCAGCGGCATCATCATTCCTTTTTGGATATAGGAAGCAATCGTATCGCGGGCTAACTGGATCCATGGATCTTCTTTGGCCAGCCGTTCTTTGCGCTTTTGCTCTAAATCGGCTTTGGCTGTGTGATAAAAACTGCGGCTGGAATCCGGTTTTAAATCGGTATAAGTGGCAATGCCATACCCAACGCCAAATTCAGCGCTGTGTGCTAAGGCTCTGGCGTTGGGGGCGTAGCCATCGAAACTTCCTGCCATGACGCAAAATGGTTTATGGCCGCAGACCATAGCCTCATCTGCCACTTTTTCCGGCATTTCAACCAGCTTCAAGAAATCTCCATCGCCCATGATCTTCATAATTTCTTTATCATACGCCGGACCGCAGGCTTTATAGCCATAACTGCTGTCTGCCTTCTGGCAATGAGAAAGATCGCCGGAAGCAATGACAGCCACTCTGCGCCCCAAATTGCCAGCCGCTTTGGCTAAAATCTGGCCGGCATGATAGTGGTCGAGATTGCCAAGACCACCGATTGACATCCGGACGACTTTCTTTTGGTCCAGCAAATCAGAGATGAAATACAAAGGAACCATCGTTCCATGATCTAAATCGCCGTTCTGCTGGCCTAAAGTGCCCATTGGAAAGTCTTCTGTTTGAGCAAGTCTTTCCATTTCCTTTACAAGTTCCACGTCATTATGAATGACAAAGGAGTCGTAAGGATCGCGAAACTGGGCCATATTTCCTTTGGAAACAGCCGGTGCACTCAATTGGATATAATCCATGTAGCTTGGAGCATGGGGAGAGACGATGACAATTGTTTCTGGATCCATCTTTCGAATTTCATCTGCTGCTTTTTGATAAGCTTTGGTAATTTCGTCAATCTTCTTTTCCTCGCCGCGCCCGACATTGGGTAAAATCAGCGGCGGATGGCAGACCATGATTCCGCCTTGAATGGTTGTAGTTTGTTTCGACATAACGTTGCCTCTTTTCAATTCAGATTTCTTATCTCCATACTATACTGTCTTGTTTCCATCGGTAAATTGTTTAGCCGCCAGCAAATGATCATCCCCAGCAAAAAAACAAGGCTCGTGATGCCGCTTGGAAAAAGCGGCAAAACGAGCCTTGTCCGATTCAAATTCTTTAAATGAGAAAACAAAATACACCAAAGGCACCAGCAAACGATGCAGGCCCAAAAATGCCGTCCGCATCGATTTTATATTTTAAAGACCCAGGCGTTTTTTCATTTCTTCCAGTTCATGATCAACAGAACTGCTGCTTCCGGCATCCGCATATTTGTCTGCCAGATCATCTGTCGAGGATTGAGCATTCAATTGGGCTTCTGCCATCGCAGCATCCAGCTGTTTATTGGCTTTGGCTTCCATCCGGTCAAACGCTTCAAACGATGTATTGGTATCGGGAAGGCTGGAAACCAGTTTGTTCATGGCCTGCTGCGCCTTGGCGGCTGCCGCTTTGGCTTTGATTGCGTCTTTGCGGGCTTCCAGGGTTTCAATATCATTGGCCAGCTTATCGTACATCTGACGCATCTTGTCTGCATTGCTGTTGGCTAATTGGGCAGTCTGCTTTAAAGCCGTCAGTTTTTCTTCAATCTTCTGCTTTTGGGCAATCAGTTTTTTGGCATCTCCCTCATTGCCTGAGATCAGGGCGTTCTCAGCGGCTTTTTGATACCGGGCAGCTTCTGTTTCACATTCTGCGACGTCCCGATCCGCTTTGGCTGCATCCGCCATTACCTGGGCTGTCTGGGATTTGACTTCAGCAAACTGCTCGCGGGTATTGCGAAGCATTTGGTCAGCCATTTTTTCAGGATCTTCGGCCCGGTCGAGCAGAGCATTGATGTTGCTTTTCATGATTTCACTAAATCTGGATAAAATTCCCATGATAGATCTCCTTATATCTGGCACCATTTAGGCTGATGCCAGTTCTTTGATTTTGGTTATTTGGTATATCGGTCGACCAAATCCTCATCGCCAGGATCTTTGGTCTTTAAGGGAGTTGCAAGAATTCGCGCGGTTTCTTCTGCTTTTTCCTTCTCCCGCTTGTTTTTCAAATAGATCACAACAAGGATCGCTCCTGCGATGATGACAATGGCTGCAATCAGCAGTCCGCGCATGGCGACGTCGTTGGAAGTAGTTGTTTTTGTCATGATCCGGTCAGCGGTCTGCGTGAAAACATCGACAAACAGATCGTCCGTGCTTTTCGAACTGGTCCATTCATTGTCGATATAATTCCAAAAGATATCGACAGCCTGGGCATCCATCACGGTATCCACCTTTTTGCCGTTGACGGTCTGCATATAGCCCACCGCATTGTCATTGGGCTCGGCAAAATACATGTATAAGAAAGTATCTTCATTGCCAATGTTCTGGTCATAATAATCTTTGGCGTATTCTGCCTTCTGGGCATCCGTCTTTAATGCCGGATCATAGCTGTGAATGACAAGATAGGGCTGTATGCCTGTCTTGTCGTAAAAGGTTTTCAGCCTTTGGCCGGTCTTGGATGGATTTTCAAAAAAGCCTTCTTCATCAACGATACAGTCAGCGGTAAACGGAACATCCGATTGAATTTTCGTTCGGTTATAGCTGCTTTGGGGAATGTCATTCGACTGGCTGCTGGATGAACATCCTGCGCATGAAAAAACAAACAGACAAAGTAAAACAATGAAAACCACGGTAATGATTCCAAATGCGGATCCTGACCTTCTTGAAGGCCGGCCGTAGCGATCATACGGGACATTTGGATCCATGCCTGGCGGAATTGGCGATCCGTACGGATTGGTTGTCCGGCGCCGCCGGGTATTCATGCTGCCAAGCATTCCGCCTAATAAAAATGGAAACAGTGAAGACTGGCGCGGCGTTCGATACGGTGTCTGGTTTGGATAGGGAGATTGATCCCAATACGGAATATTCTGGTTTGGATTCGAGCGCTTTTGCTGGCTAAATAAATTCCCGTCCTGTGAGCGCTGGGCGGAACCCGGGCGCATGATGGGACTGGTATTCATGCGGTGCCCGCTTGACGAGCGTGAACTATAGGAGTGTCCAGCAGAAGAGCGCCTGTTTGGAGAGCCTCCCATCGGTCGGGGCATAAAGCCGCCTCCTTTCAAAGAAACTGCTAAAAAAACGAACAAGAGCAGCCATTCTTTTTGCAGAGCCAATATTCAGTTATGCAGCCTATTTGCATAACTGAATCATATTTAAACTTAAAGCTTATTAAAATATCGAAAATCAGCTGCCTGGGATCCCGCAATCAGAATTCAGCCGGCTGAAAAGCGAGACTAAACATCTGAAACAAAGCATTCGCTGTTTTCGAAAAAATTATTGCCAGATTTTTCATAGATTTCAAATCCCATGCATACACTTTATATATACTGAAAATTGAATTCAATTTTGATTTTTTCCACCTTTTCAAGAGAGCTTTTTCTCCTCTCTTTAAACAAGAGAGCTTTTTCTCCTCTCTTTAAACAAGAGAGCTTTTTCTCCTCTCTTTAAACAAGAGAGCTTTTTCTCCTCTCTTTAAAAAGGAGGACTCTCATAAATTCGAAACACCTTTAGGTGTCGTGAGTTTTATATTTACCATTTTTCGTTTCTCCTACATTTCGAAGCGAAAAATGGTATTTTTTATTTGGATAAACATTAACTTTTTATTAA
>JADGIS010000144.1 GCA_015233825.1 Erysipelotrichaceae bacterium RD49 | reverse complement strand
ATTTTTAGAGAAACAAATGAACGTAAATAGCAAATTGTTGTTTTATCTGAGGCGCCGTATACGGATCCGTACGTACGGTGCTGTGAGAGGGAGGCATGATACTAACTCATGTTCTCTCTACTCGATTTCAAGGAAGCATAAAAGGAACGATTTGTTTTTAAGATTATAACTTCGATTTTTGAATTTTAACTTATTCAATGTTAATATTTCTTCAAAAAATGCAAAATGAGCAAGTAGATTTACGTTCTCTTGGGATTTCTGGCAGTAAAACTGCAATGATTCGAATGCTCTGTATGATTTACCAAATTCGCCTTGCATAATTAAGTAAGATGGGCCTGACAATAGCCTTTTTCTTAGTGAATTCGACCAAAATCGTTCGCAATGAGAAGATAAAAGATAATCTAAATCATCGATTGCAAATCTAATTGTTCACGTTAAACAAACAGAAATTTACCTGTGATACTTTTGTCGGTCGCATCTAAGTAAGAATGTCTTATCCCTATGGTCAATTTTGCTCTGACCGATAAAAGCAGAATTATCATAATTTGGTGTTTCTTGGCTATAAATGCAAAAGTATTAACTAGAGAAGAAATATAAAGGAGTACGAAAAATGGATATTCAAACCGTGATGGAAGAACTCAATCAAATGACTGCAGAACGAGACTGGGACCAGTTTCATTCACCGGAAAATCTCGCTAAGTCGATCATGATTGAAGGAGGGGAATTATTAGAATGCTTTCAATGGGATGCCGAGCATTATGATCTTGACCGAGTCAAAGCAGAATTAGCAGATGTTTTATCATACTGCCTGATGCTTTGTGACAAGCTGCATCTGGATCCAGCACAGATTGTTCATGGTAAGCTGCAATCGACTTTAAAAAAGTACCCAGTGGAAAAGGCAAAGGGAAAGAATACAAAGTATACCGATCTTTAATCAGGGTTTGAAAGAAATTTAGAGTTAGAATAAGCAAACTCTTTATCCACGATGAATTATAAAAGGCGAACCGATTGCTCAGATTCGCCAGTTTGAGGGCCCTGCCCTCTCAGGAATTGAAAGTATAATTTAATTTATCAATTTTTGTCAATCTTTGATTGTTATCCAGCTTGTTTTGCTTTGATAAACAGCAAGTAACGACCAATAAAGAAATGAAGGAAGGATTGGATTGCTAAACCATCTGTCCAAAGTTGTGCCTCGGATGAAGAGAAGGGAGAGTTTCATTCCTGATTCAATGCTGATTGCTCAGATCCCGCCAATATTAAATAGAGCAGACAGGAATCATTTATATTTTGAACTATTTGAAAATAGTCTTCAGATTCTCTGATGTCTAGCTGTATTTGCTTTACCTATCGTATTTTTAGGGCTCTAACCATACTTTTTTGAATGTTAACATTATAAAAGTTGAAATTCAAAAAATGAAGTTAAAATCGGAAAAGAAAGCAGATTGATCCGATCAGATTTCAAATGGTCCCTCTAGCCAGTTAATCAAAAAACTTGCGGGCAATAAGGCGGCAAGTTTTTTTGATATGTTTGAGAGTCTGGTGAGTGACTAAAATCCGATTTGTAAAGGCTTATAAGTGAGTCATACAACTTTGTTGAGTTGATGTGGAACTACTTTTTTGTCGTATCGTTTTGGAGAATAAAGCTTTTTAAGCGCAATTTGGTACGCGCGATGTTTTGCAAAGTCTTGGAGCAATACAGGACGCCTGTCATCAACGTTCCGCAGATAAAGCCCAGCAGCATGCTGGCGATTGATTCATAGGGCTCGATGCTGCCCAAATGGTTGATATCGATGATGGCATAGCCGCCCATCGCTAAGAGTGAAATGATAAAGAACCACATCATACGTTTAGCACGTTTGTCTTCCATATTGGTTGTGTAGTCTGCGACTTTGGTAATGGTCTGGTTGTTGTTCATATTTGTTTCCTTCTTTCTTCCATCCAGAATTTCTTCAATGCTGACGCCATAAAGTTCGCTAAGCATGACCAGCAGGGAAAGATCTGGAAGCGTTGTTCCATTCTCCCAGCGGGAAATGCTTCGGTTCGAAACACCGATTTTATCGGCTAAAGCGGCCTGCGTCCACTGCCGCTCGGTTCTTAGTTGTTTGAGAAACTCACCAATTTTTCTTTGATCCAAGAGGTTTTCCTCCTTACACTTAGAGTTTTGCATGATTGGGCTTTGAAATGAAGGTCACATCCTGAGAACCAGCCCGTAAATAAAGTCCAGCTTGAAGATAGGTAGAAGAAGACAGGTCTGTTCGCATCTTAACAGGATTGAAAATAATCGAATCCAATAAATTTGGCTTCGAAATCTTCACCAAATATCTGATTTTCATATTTTATGGGAATCAAGAATAGGTCGCGCCTTTGGCTTGAAACCCATAAAAAATCCCTCGCCAAAGCAAGGGAAGATTGGATCGAGTAAGCTGAACTATTGTTCATCAAAAGGCAGATCCGGAGTATCCATCGGGAAGGATGGAAGTTCTGGTTCTGGAGCAACGGGGTTGGCAGGTTCCTGGTAGCCTGGATCTGTTGTTCCGGGATCGGCAATTCCAGGATCACTGAGACCCGGATCTGACCAGGTGGAGTCATTTACGCCAGGGTTGGTGTAGCTGGGATCAACATAGCCAGGATCATAGAAATTCGGGTCATAGTAGCTTGGTTCCTGGTAAGGGTCGGGGTAGGTTTGGTTCGTGTCGGTATCCTCAGAGCCATTACTTCCTGAACGGTGCGAACTATTGGACGAATTGCGATGAGTATTCGGCTCAACGGAAGGGTTAGCCACATCAATCGGCTTGCCTTCCAGAACATCCTGAATCAGGCTGCTGGCTTGGTCTACCTGCAGGGAATTGCAGATGATGACCGAAGCCGTCGCATTCAGCGAAGGGCAATACAACATGTCGGAATCGCCGCTGACTGCAAAGTTTTGAATGTTCCAGCTTGGGAAGCCGGCCAGTTCAAGGCCAATCAGCTCTTTGATCTGCTTGGTTGGCATATTGGTCGCAAAGGCGGTTGATAAAGCCCGGATGAAGTTTGGATAGTTGATCACCATAGATGGCGAGAGCATCTTTTTGAGCAGAGCCTTCAAGACGATCTGCTGGTTGATGATGCGCTGGTTGTCGCCGCTTAAATACGCGTGGCGTTCTCTTGCAAAAGCCAGCGCGCGTTCCCCTTCAAGGTGGTTGGTTCCCGCATGAACACCTTCTGTGCCGTTGGCATAGAAGGTGTCTACTTCCAGACCGGGTTCGACTTCGACATCAATGCCGCCAATGGCATCGACGATATTGATCAACGACGAGAAGTTAACCTGGACGGTGTAGTTGATTTCAATGCCTAAAAAATCTTCAAGCGTCGATTCGGTTGTGCCAACGCCATAGAAGCCGGAATGGGTCAGCTTATCCTGCTGGCCGCTGATGTTGTAGCAGGCGTTAATATTTTTCTTGCAGGAAAATTCCATATAGGAGTCACGCGGCAGGGAAGTCATCAGCACTTCATGGGTGACGGGGTTGACCGTTACCAGCATGTTGACATCGGAGCGGGTTGCAGAGTTGATGTTGCCATAGCTGTCTGCACCAGAGATCAGGATTGTAAATGGATCTTTGGTGATATCAGGCACAGCATCAGCCGGATTTCGCATTTCTTCTGGAATTGGCTCGTAATAAATATATTGATCAACGTTATTGGTAAACGTGGTCAGGGCATTGTATTTATTAAAGTCATTGGCATTCTCAAGAAGTTCGTCATGGAACTGCTCAGGCAGGATAATGGCATTCACTTCGCCGGCATATAAGGCATCAACCAATGAGAATGAACTTGGATACTCACGGGTTTCAAACTGGGCGCCGGCATCATGCAGCTGATTGATGGCACCAGTGGTTCCTTTTTCATCGGAGGACATCATCGTGCCGACCACAGTCCCATTGAGATCCGAAGGCTTTGCGATACCAGAGGCATGCATCGCATAGGTGGTAACCGTCATGGCCATCTGACCCAGCACATCCGCTGAACTCAATACCTGGGTATCCTCGGAATTCTGGCCGGATTCGGGGTTGGTGACAACCAGGGAAAAGAGGGCATTGGTCTGATCAATATAATAGCCGCCATACATGCAGATGACGGTCAGTGCCAAAGAGAGAACCATCACCAAAACTTTGGCCCAGGTATGGTAAAACCGCTTTAAGAGCAGGCAGGCAAACAGGACGCCAAGCAGGGTAAGAATCCCGCCAGCTATCAATAACTGCGTAGGTGTAAAGATTCCAATCTGCATGGCTTCGTACACCACGTAGGCGATGGATGCAAGTAACAGGAGCAAAAATACCCAGCATAAAATGGTGAGGGTTTTGGGTTGACGACTCTTCTTTGCTTTTCGCATAGACACCTCCAAATGATACGTACAATTTTTCGCTTTTACTATAGTAACATAGCGAAAAAGGATTTTGACCATCGCTGTAGCTCACCACTTGACAGACCAAGATTCCACATCAAAACGTCCTTTTCTTTGACAAGAAAGTGGAAAATTCACCCCATTTTTCCCAAAACGAGCGATATTTAAAGCAAAGACAGCCTCTATTGTCCACTTCAAGCTTTATTTTGAGTTTCTTTTCCCCCTTGTTTACAAAAACTGAAATTCAACAGTTCAAGTGAATTATGCCTTTCTCGTAAGGATCGTCCTTTTCATTTCTTAAAACAAACCAACAAAATTGACAGACAAAAAAACATCACATCACCAATTGTTTTGAAAAAACCAATCAGATTTCTTTGCTTAGGTCGGTTCTTATAAGGATGGAAGCCCAGAATTGCTGCTTTTCTGCTTTCGAGCTAGACGCAGCCTGTAACCTTCTTCAAGGAATAATACGTTTTTGTTTCTTCCAATTCTGTTCGTCATTTTAGAGGATCTGTATAAGAAACGAGATAAGAAATTGTCTAAAATATAGATACTCAAAGGTTTTTGGGCGCAAAGAAAAGTCTTTTGCCTTGCGTTTGTATACTAAAGAAGATTAAGGCCAGTTTGCGATTGATTTTTTCTTAGCAAAGATATAGAAAGAATCGGCTGCCTGATCTATGAATATATAATATGAATATATAAGGGGAAAATCATGTCTGATCCGAATCCTTCAAGTCCATCACATTCTCAAAACAATGCCCAGGATGTTTTAAACACGAAAGGTGAATCTGAAGCTTTAAGTACTGATCAAACCACAGCTAAGCCTGGACCAGAAGCCGAAGCTGCCCAGCCTGCTGCCAAATCGGATTTAAATACAGCTTCCCAAGGTGAAAAGACACCCGGCGTTTCTCAATCCTTACTGCATAACGTGAACTCTGCAGATCAAAAGCAAGGCGAACGGGTTCGTAAACGCAACCAGATTATTTCGATTATCTGTGCAGTGATCTTCCTGATTGTGTTTTACTACTTGCTTAAAAGCGGAATGCTTGCAGATACCAACCGAATCAAAGCGGTGATTCAAAAAGCCGGTCCGCTTGGTCCTGTCGTCTTTATTTTGATCAGCGTGTTCTCGTCCTATGTTCCCATTGTTCCAATGGGTTCGATGGGATCGATTGGAATTGTGCTCTTTGGCACCATTCCTGCATTTTTCTACAATACGATTACCTCGATCATCAACTGCTTAATTGCCTATTGGTTAGCCAAACGCTATGGCAAACGGATTATTCTCTGGTTTGCCAGCCCAGAAACGGTCAATAAATATGAAAAGCGGCTGCAGGAGTCAGGACGCTTTACCGCGATCTTTACAGTGCTCATGTTCATGCCGGTTTCGCCCGATTTAGTTCTTTGCATGATCGCGGCGTTGAGCAATATGCCGTTCAAGAAGTTCTTGTCCATTATCTTGATCAGCCGTCCGGTCTCCTCCTTCTGCTACTCGATGGGACTTTTAAAAATCGTTGAATGGTTTTTGAAGTTTCTCCATATTCTTTCTTAAAAGGCAAATCGGCCTGCTTGCAGCAGACCGATTTTTTTGAGCAATAATTTAGACTTTTTGAGCAATAATTTAGGACATGGAGCCGATAATCATTATATCAAAAGAGCAAGTTAAAAAATATTTGTTCGAAAAATTAAATACAAAAATGACGTTTTAATGCTAAACCTCGCTGTCTTTTTGGTCTGGATCCATCGCATTATGGATCAGCTGAACATAAAACATATTGCCGTAGTCATACCGCCAGCCGCCATTGGACTCAATGGCGACTGGATTGGGATAGGTGACGATGCGGCCGCCGGATTGAATTCTGGAAAACTCCTGGGCAAGTTCGGGGGTATACTGGCCGCCATTTTCAGCGACAAAATCGAGATAGCCGCTGCCATAGTTATAGGCTTGAAAGACTGCATCTTGATCCAGCCCTAACGTATGGGCCTTATCAAGCAGGCTTTTATAGTACGAAACGCCCTGGTCGATCGATTCATCCAGTGAAAGGGAATTAGGCGGCAGCCCGGCGGACTCAGAAGACTGAAAAACATCTTCGCTTTTGCCATTGGATTCAACTTTCACAATGGCCTGGAGTTCGGGAAGATGGTCAACGATCCCCTCATTGCGGGCAGCCCGCTCAATGCGGTAAGCCAGTTCTTCTGGCGAAAGGCCGTGAGCTGTGTTGGTCAAGCTGCGATTTTCAAGCCAGATGGTCAGGCAGGAGCCCACGATAACCAACATCAAAAAGAGGAGGGTAAATGGCTTCATGGATTTGTGCGGCGGAAGATTAGAATTGGAAAGATTAGAGCCAAACTGTGATTTGAAGGGTTTTGACTTTTCGTCGGATACAGGTGAGGCCATACTTACCTCCTTTCTGATGACTGACAGAAAATACTGCTTATATTGTATAAAGAGTGCGCCCAGTCTTTTCCAAGATCAAGACCAAGTCAAGTTTCGCTTGGAAATCTTATCCATTGTAGACAAAAAACATTGAAGAAAGATGAAAGAGCGAAAAGATTTCGACAGGCACAACAGGCAGGAAAAGCCGGTTTTAGGACATGGAGCGGGAATCCTCGGCCATTCAATGACCGAGATGAAAGCGACTGGTGCATAAAGATGCATTACTGGATGTTATACTGTCTCTTATACACATCT
>JADGIS010000143.1 GCA_015233825.1 Erysipelotrichaceae bacterium RD49 | reverse complement strand
AGATTCAGATTTTTTAGATCTAGTAGGTAAACGCCCTGCAGTGGGTGTAAAGCAAGTCGGATCCTCTATGGAGAAGATGCATCTTTGAAGGAATGTCGTAATTGTCGCGATATTTTCCAACTGTATGATCAGTCAGAATATCAAAGAAGCACGGATGAAAGCGGGGCTTTCTCAAGAAGAGCTTGCCCAGAAGCTTCATGTGGTCAGACAGACTGTCTCCAAGTGGGAACGAAATCTTTCAGTGCCGGATGCCCAGATGCTTGTTGAACTGGCCCAGGTTCTCCAGGTCCCGGTGAAGGATCTTTTGGGCACGCAAGAGCAGGTGGATGATTTGCAGGACTTAGCAGCAAAACTTGCTTCAGTTAATGAAGAATTGGCTCGTCAACAGCAAGAGAATCAGCGCCAGAAATCCTATTGGCGCAAGCGGGAATTGATTCTGTTTCTGGCTTTTTTAGCCCTGCTCATTGCCTTGGGTGGACGCAATGGAGCCTGGGCGCAATTGGGTGTTTTTGGATGTGCTCTGGGCGGAGTCTTCATTTTGTATCGCAATCTGCCATTGATGACCAATACCAGCCAGCAGAGCCAGCTGAAGACATTTCGACAGACATCCATCTTTGTCATTGGGCTGCTCGTTCTGGTTGCGGGCGGGGTCATTCTGAAAGAAACCGGGCAAATTGAGCTGACAAGCAGGCAGGAAAATATGCTGGCGTGGCTTTTGATCGTAATCTTGATGATCTTTACCGAATGGATCAGCCCGAGGCTGGCCTGGAACCGGCATATTGGGCTGCGGCTTCCCTGGACAATCGGAGACTTACAGACATGGAATCTGGCTCACCGGATTTTAGGGTGGATTTCCTGGCCCGCGGCGGTGTTTTATACAGCATCAGTTCTGGTCTTTCCGGATTTTGGGTTGACCAGTGGAATTTGTGTTATCTTCTGGATTGCGATTCCATCTTTGGCTTCTTTGATCTTCTGGTGGCGAAAATTCCGTCGGCATTGATGGAAATCAAAGCTGCCACCAGCGCAAGCAAAGAAGAGTAAAGTGCAGTAGAGAAGAAGAGCAGTAGAGAAGAAGAAAGGAAAACCGGCCATCAGCTCAAGGCAGCAAAAAGGAAGCCAAATAAAAAAGATCAGAAGCAAGCCCGGGGGCTGCTTCTGATCTTTTGCTGGATCGAGGTCCCATAATCCGTCGCTCCAAAGAGGCTGAGGCCACAAAAAAAATCCCAAAATTTTTTGGGATTTATTTTTGGTTTCTGTGGTGGACCCTGCAGGACTCGAACCTGCGACCAACCGGTTATGAGCCGGCAGCTCTGACCAACTGCGCTAAGGGTCCGTATGGTGGCGGGAGTGAGACTCGAACTCACGACCTTCCGGGTATGAACCGGATGCTCTAGCCAACTAAGCTATCCAGCCAGAAACAAAAAATGGTCGGGACGACAGGATTCGAACCTGCGACCCCCTGGTCCCAAACCAGGTGCACTACCAAGCTGTGCTACGTCCCGACTTATAAAATGGCGCGCCATGCAGGAGTCGAACCCACAACCTTCTGATCCGTAGTCAGACGCTCTATCCAATTGAGCTAATGGCGCATGCCGCATTTGCTTAATCATCTTATTCGTTTCCGCTTTAAAATGCAAGTGGAAATTTAAGAAAATTTTCCATTGCTTTTCAACCGGGAAATGAAGATGATAAATCATGCTTGAATCAGAAGAAATGTACTTCTTCAGATCGTTTATCAACTTATCAGGATTTTCTGATAGGACAAGATCTGAAGCAGGGCTTCAACCGCCTGGTTCAGGCAACGAGAAATTTATATCACAACCTTCCACCAAAAGGAAAGCCAAAACTCTTATTTTCTCAAAAAAGTTTCAAACCCAGATCCAATCAAGACAGAGGCACCCGAAAGGTAAAGGCGATGGCGTCGATTGGGCTGGCTATGGAATGGCTGGAAGTTTTGATATACTTAGAGATTAGAATGAGGTGAAAAAATGCTCAGTAAGAAACAGCTTGAATCTTTGCTGACATTGGCGATGAAATCCAAAGCCGATTTTGCAGAGATTTTTGAAGAAGAAACCAAAAGCGAATCCATCTCCATGGTCAATGAGGACGTCGAAGACATCAACCGCACTGTCCGGGCTGGAGCTGGCATTCGTCTCTATAAAGGAAACTCTTCCGTGTATGGGTTTACCAATGAAATGGACCAGGCGTCTTTAGAAGAAATCATCAACGATCTGCGCAGCGCTATCGGTCTGGAAGAAAGTGGTGCAACGGTGGTTCTGGATGAAAAGACTATGGCACAAAACATTTCACCGGTGGAAATTGACCCGTTTGAAAGTGAAGACGAAGTCAAGATCGGCATGGTCAGCCAAGCCATTCAAGGAGCCCGTGAGGCCAGCGAAAAGATCTTCAAGGCAACTGCAGGTCTTTCCAGCATTCGCCAGGAAGTCCAGATTGCCAACTCGGATGGCTTGTTTAAAGGCGATGTACGTCAGCGCAGCCGTATCCGCGTAAGCGCCTTTGCCAAAGAAGGAGACAACGTGCAGTCTTCCGGCGCAGCGCCCGGGGCCAGCCAGGGGCTGGAATATTTTGTCGGCGAACATGCTCCGTATGAAGCAGGCAAAGAAGCAGCCAGGGTAGCCCAGGTTTTGTTAAAAGCCAAAAAAGCACCAAGCGGCGTGATGCCGGTCATTATCGATAATGGTTTTGGCGGGGTCATCTTCCATGAATCGTGCGGCCATTCTTTGGAAGCCACTTCGGTTGCCAAAAACATGTCTGTTTTTGCCGGCAAAAAAGGCGAAAGGATCGCCTCTGCCAAGGTGACTGCTTATGACGATGGCACCATGCCAGGCGAATGGGGCTCGCAGAATATGGATGACGAGGGCAATCCCCAGCAAAAACGCGTTTTGATCAAAGACGGCGTACTGACCCAATACATGATTGACCGGCTCAACGCCAGACGGATGAACGATGTCTCTTCCGGATCGGGGCGTCGTGAATCCTATAAATATGAACCAACCAGCCGGATGTCCAATACCTTTATTGCACCCGGAACGGATAAAAAAGAAGATATGTTTAAAGACATCAAATTCGGTCTTTACTGCAAATCCATGGGCGGCGGTTCGGTCAATCCCAATACTGGTGAATTTAACTTTGGGGTCAATGAAGGCTATCTGATTGAAAATGGCAAGGTAACCGATCCTGTGATTGGCGCGATGCTCATTGGCAGCGGTGCTGAAATCTTGAAAAATATCGACATGGTTTCCGATGATCTGGCTTTAGCCCAGGGCATGTGCGGTTCGGTTTCTGGTTCGGTTCCGACCAATGTCGGCCAGCCGGCAATCCGCGTATCGTCGATTACAGTAGGGGGGACCGACCATGAATAAAAAACAATGGATTGAACGAGCCCAAGAATTAGGTATTGAAGGGCTTGAAATTACCCAATCCACTTCCCGCTCGCGGGAAGTCAACTGGTTTGAAGGGCAGATGGATTCCTTCGTAACTTCGCGCATTCTGTCGACTTCGCTGCGCGCTTTGGTGGATGGCAAGATTGTCTCCACGTCGCTGGAAAAAGTTGAAGACGAAAAAATGGATGAAGTCCTGACCCAGCTGATTCAGGCGGCTAAAGAAGTCTCCGAAACCGAAAAAGATATCTTTGTCGGCCCGATGGAAACCGAAGAAGTCAAATCGACCAAACACTGGGTGGAACCCGATGCCGACCAGATCAAAACGGTATTGGCCTCCATTGAAAAGAAACTGTTAGCCGCAGACAAGCGGGTTAAAATGGTCAATCAGGCCGCTTTTGAAAGCACCACAATGACCAGTGAACTGACCAACTCGCTGGGCGTCAATGTGCACGACCAGACGGGAACGCAGGTGATTGCAGCGGTTATCACGATGGTGGATGGCGAAGATCTTCGCGATGGCTATCTGGTGAAGATCGTTGAAAACCTCGATGATTTTGATGAAGATGCTTTTGTCAGCGAACTCGTGGAAAAGGTCACTTCCCACCTGCATGCCAAATCGGTTTCCAGCCGGCTTTGCCCCGTCATTTTTGACAATGAAACCATGTCGACGCTCTTTGGCTGCTTTGCCGGCATGTTTAAAGGCTCTTTAATTGCCAAAGGCATCTCGCCTTTATGCGATAAGCTGCATCAGCAGATCTTCTCCAACCAGATTACGATTATCGATGATCCAAGAAACCAGGATGCTCTGTTCTTGCAGAACTACGATGATGAGGGCTTTCCAACCTGCACCAAGACCGTTGTGGATCATGGCGTGTTTGAAACCATTCTGCACAACACCAAATCTGCTTTAAAGATGGGCACCCAGTCGACCGGAAACGGCTTTAAAAGCGGAGCGGGGGCGACCGATGTTTCTCCGATGAACTTATACATTGAACCTGGAAAAGACAGCTTTGACCAGCTGGTTGAAAAAATGGGCAATGGCGTCATCATCACCGATCTTGGCGGCATGCATGCCGGCGTAGATTTTGTCTCGACTAACTTCTCCTTGCAGGCCCAAGGCTACCTGGTTGAAAATGGCAAGAAAGTCCGTCCTTTAACCTTGATTACCGTAGCAGGCAACTTTATCGACCTGATGAAAAACCAGGTGGAAGCGGTTGGCAATGACTTAAAATGGGAGACTCGCAATGTCTGCGCCCCATCCATTCTTTTCAAAGAAGTTTCAATTGGAGGAAACGAATAAAATGGAATTTGCATTTGATAATGATATCCTGCGTCAGGCTTTGGAAAATTTCCGGGCAGACAGCAGTGACGAAAATTTAGTGAAAGCTGCCCAGGCTTTGGTCGATACAAAAGTAATGATCCCAGCCAAATGGGACAAAGAACCAACCACTGATGAGCAGGGCAAAATGCACTTCAGCCCGGATACGAAAGTGGCTCCCATGGTGGTTACCAACGAAAATGGTGTCCGCTTATTTCCATTTTTCACCTCCGTTGAAGAAGTGAAAAAACTGTACGGTGAAAAAGGAACGAATTGTGTGGTCATGAGCATGGACCAGTACATGCCAATGCTTTTAAAAGCGAAAGAAGAAATCACCGGCGTGGTCGTTGACCCGGCTGGTGCCGATGTACCATTCCCCACCCAGTTCATCCAGAACTTCTTGAAAGCCTACAAGTCCCCGCTCAAGCAGCATGAAATCAACAGCGGCCAGAATCTGTACCTGCGCAATCCTGAGGGCAATCTGCAGGACATTGAAGCAGCATTGATTTCCGGCGGTTTCCACGACCCAGCTATTGAAGCCATTTATCTTAAAGAGCGCCTGGAAACCGATAAACCGGTTGAAAAGCCGGAAGATGCCAAGGTGCACTGGTTTATCCTGGTCGATGCCGCCCAAAAAGATACCGGCATTTTTACCCGCTTAAGCGAAATGGTAAAACCGGTTGCCAATGGCAAAGATATTGAATTCATGTTTGCCGATACCAAACTCGGCCGCGATATCAAGAAAACTTCACAGCCGATCTATACCAAGATGTTCCACTAAGGTTCATAGCCTGTCTTCATGAAGCGTAATCCAGCTCCGGTTTTGGGATCTTCTCAAGGCCGGGGCTTTTTGTGTGGGCAGGCCCGCTTGCTTAGAAAAGGATTTGCCTGGTGAAAGACAGGTGCAATTTCCAGTGAGATTTTGAATGCTTTTATGCATGCTTGGATGGTATGATGCAGACTAGATGCACGAAGTCGGTAAGATTTGATGGAATCTGACGCATTTATCGCAATTGAATCGGAAAGGAGCCTTTTGCTATGGAGCAGCTTGATGTTCACAATTCACAGCCTTTATTTTTAGATCTGCCAAATTCAGTCAAAGACGTGATGGAAACCTTGGAGAAACATGGTTTCGAAGCTTATTTAGTGGGCGGCTGCGTCCGGGATGCACTTCCGAAAAACAAGCCCCACGATTTTGATCTGACGACCAGTGCCCGCCCTGAACAGGTGATGGAACTGTTTGATAAAACCATCCCGACTGGAATTGCCCATGGTACGGTCACCGTGATGACGTCCGATGGGCCTGTCGAAGTAACAACCTTTCGCAAAGAAGGTGAATACCGGGATCACCGCCATCCGGATTTCGTCGATTTTGTCGGGGATATCAAGGAAGATCTGGCCAGACGCGACTTTACGATCAACGCGATGGCTTGGAATCCGAAAACCGGACTAGTGGACCCGTTTGGCGGCCGGCAGGATTTACAAAAGGGAATTGTCCGGGCGGTTGGCGATCCCAGCAAGCGCTTTGAAGAAGATGCGCTGCGTATGCTGCGGGCGTATCGGTTTGCCGGCCGGTATGGATTTGATCTGGATCCAAAGACCAGAGAAGCCATTCAAGCGCTGGCGCCAACCATTGCCAATGTCGCAGTGGAGCGTGTCGTGGAGGAAGTTCAGCAGATTTTGCTGCACTCACCAGCTGTTCTCGATCAAATGACGAAACTGCTCGAACCCTGGATTCCAGAACTGGACCAGATGCTTCATACCGAGCAAAATTCCGTCTATCACTATACCGATGTGCTGCATCACACGATCGATGCTCTGAAGCATTTGCCCAACAGCGATCCGGCCTGCGCCTGGGCGCTGCTTTTGCATGATACCGGCAAGCCTAAAACCCGCCAGTTTTACAATGGCCACGATCATTTCAAACGCCATGAAGTCGAATCCGAAAAAATTGCCAAACGGGTCGTCAAAGCTTTAAAGCTGCCGCGCAAGATGAGTGAGCAGATCGTCAATCTCGTCCGCTATCACGATACGTTTTATGCGCCCAAGCTGGAAAATCTCTACAAAATCCGGGTGGTTAAAGGCTGGGATGACCAGCAGGTGGAAAAATTGTTCGATGTTCAATATGGCGATATCATGGCCCATGCTACGCATGATCGGCTCAAAAATCTGAATGCCTTTAAAGAATTTTACCAACGGGAAAAGAAACTCCGTCCTCTGTCCGTCAAGGATTTGCAGATCAATGGGGAGGATGTGCTGGCCAATACTCCACTGCAAGGACGGCAGATTTCTAAAGCTTTGGGCGAAGTGCTGCATGCAGCCATCACCAGACCCAATCTGGAAACCAGAGCGGCTCAGCTGGCACTGCTCAAGCAGACCGCTAGCCAAATTCAAAAAGAAGAGAAGTAAACATCGAATGGATTTAACCGTTAAAAAATGATGAAAGAGAGCACTCTCATAAAGTTTAGGTGATAAATGAATAAATTATTAACTAATTATTAAGAAAATATTGACCAAGTGGTTCTTGTGGAGTCTGTCGATCTCAAAGAAAGCTTAGAGCATCTCCAGCTCC
>JADGIS010000142.1 GCA_015233825.1 Erysipelotrichaceae bacterium RD49 | reverse complement strand
ATAGCATTATACAGAAACACTCTACAAAAACCAGCCCAGAATTAGGCGCCTAGAAACGCCGAAATTGTGGGGAGGGGGGCCTATACGCAATTTTGTGTTAGACCTGGGAGTAATTTACAGAATAAAATCGCTTGCTTTTTTAGATTCATCGCCTTGAATACAGTCTGACCGCTATATTGAAGAGCCTGGAAAATATAGGCAAAGAAGTAGATGTTCAACCCTTGAATCGCACTTTGTCTAAGCGTGGTGCCGCTATCAAATAAAGAGACAAAGAATTCAGGAACAAACAGGATAAGCAGCCACATCACTAAGGTGTAGCCGCAAAGCAAGCCGGTCATGATTTTGATCAGTTTCTGCACTCGGGCATACAGTCCAGCGCCATAGCAGTAGCTGATCAAAGGACTTGTTCCATCTGCCATCGCAAAGACAACCGTATCGGTGATTTGCCTGACGGAGTTGACGATGGTCATGATGGTGACATAAGAATTGCCGCCAAGGCTGATTAACTCTTGATTTTGCGCAATCTGAACCAGGGAGTTGGTCAGCTGCATGATAAAGCCAGCCAATCCTAACGATGTAATATTGGCAATGACTGACCAGGAACAGAACTTTTTTTGAAACCGCTCGATACGCCAAAAGGACTTTTTTGAGTACATCTGGCTGAAGGCATAAATAGCCGAGATGATCTGGGAAAGTACGGTTGCTATGGCGGCGCCATTAATGCCAAGACCGAATACAAAGATAAAAATCGGATCAAGGACAATATTGCTTAGGGCACCAATCAAAATACTCACCATACCTGTTACAAAACGACCTTGCGCATTGAAAAAGGGATTGAGGCCGAGCGAGACAAACGAGAACAGGCTGCCGCAAAGATAGAGCTGTAAATACGATAGGGAGCAGTTCAGCATGGTTTGATCCGCTCCAAACATCACCAGTAAGTCTTTTGAAAAGAAAAAGCCAAGACTCCCCAAGATAATGGAACTACCAGCCAGCAGGTAAAACGAGGTGTTCATAATTTTCTGTGATTTTTGGATCGAGCCTTCACCCCAGGCGATTGCTGCTAAACTTGCTCCGCCGCTGGAAAACAAGTTGGTAAAAGCAGTCATGATTGTAATCAAAGGAAAGCAAAGTCCAAGTCCGGCTAATGCTTCCTGCCCATAGCCGGGAATACGGGCAATGTAAATACGATCGACAATGTTATAGAGCAAATTGAGCAGCTGGGCTGCCAGCAAAGGAAAAACCGATCGCATCAGCAATGGTCCAATCGGACCTTTGCCAAAGTCCATAGCTGCTTTTGTTTTGGCCATACAATCTTCCTTTCTGGATGGGTGCGATGAAATCAAGTCAGCTTGTAATCTTGCCCAATCGCTTTGGGATGCAGATGAAAAACTCTAATCCTGTTTTCTACTTAGATCTTGCTAGTGCATTTTTGATTTGGAATCTTACCCAATTGGGCGCGCTGAAATGCTGTAGCAGTTGGATGTTAAGTCTAGAAAAGGCCTTCAAACCTCCAAGAAACCGAGTCCAAAATGAGCTGACATTGAAACTATATTAGACACAACTCTGCTTTATGTAAAGTGGATGGCCATTAAAGAAAATGTAGAAAAAGGATAATACTCTTACAGAAGATGTTTTAAAGAAGGTGTTACAGCTGTAGCTGTAAACCCAGCCTATACTTCTAAAAATGCAAAGCCCTACTGCAGGGAACGCAAAATGAATATTCATTCAGGAGCAGCATGGCTGATTGCGCAAAGAGCAAGAGGATTCCGTTCGCAACAGATAGATGCTCTTTGTAAGATTAAAAGCATCCTCCAGCTTTACTATAGAATCCTTGTTGATTTGCCAGACGATATAGTCGTCTGGATTCTGCTTAATTTTGATCCCCCTGTTCTGTACAGTCGGTTCTTTTCCAAGAGATAGAAGATCCACTGTTGTATGGGACTATTTTGAATCCTGTAGACGACCGTTGCATGCAGACCCCGTACTGCTCTGGACCAGCCCCTGGCTGGGAAGGACTTTACTGGAGAATGCACGTGAGTCGAAGGGATTGTTTTATCGTCAGGTGTATTGACGGAAAGGGGGGAGATTATTCCGGCAGGTTATGGGGGCTGAGCAATACCCAGCTAAAAAACATCGTCAGATATCAGTACCAGTACAAATCGTATCTTTTTTGTATTGTTAGGTGTTGAAAATAGCGAAAGACTTGAAAAGGAGAATCGGGCGCACTATAGTTTTAGCAGTTAAAACATGTAAGTGCTAATTTGAGGAGGGCATATGTCTGAACGAAAGAAATTTCAAGCCGAATCTGAACGGCTGCTCGATTTGATGATCAATTCCATCTACACCCATAAAGAAATCTTCTTGCGAGAGTTGATTTCGAATGCTTCGGATGCGATTGATAAATACTACTTATTTGCGCTTGAGCATGGACAAACTCCAGAAGATTTGAACATTCGCATCGATCTTGATCAAGAAAACCGAACCTTAACACTCAGCGACAACGGCATCGGGATGACGAAAGAAGAATTGGAAGAAAACCTAGGAACGATTGCTAAATCCGGTTCGTTAGCTTTCAAAGAACAGCTGAAAAAGCAAGAAGATGCCAATAACGATGTCGATATCATCGGCCAGTTTGGTGTCGGTTTCTATTCTGCCTTTATGGTTAGTGACGAAGTGACAGTTGTTTCCAAATCCGTTGAAAGTGATCAGGCTTGGGAGTGGGTATCTGATGGCACAGATGGCTACACCCTAGATTCCACTGACAAAGAAGGCCATGGCACAACCATTACCTTGAAGCTGAAAGCCGACGATGACCTGGAATCCTACTCCCAGTATCTGGATTCTTACCAGATCCAGGATCTGGTCAAAAAGTATTCCGATTACATCCGCTATCCAATCCAGATGGAATTTGAGGTCCAGAAACGTGTTGAAGGCGATGAAAACGAAGAAACCCCGACGTATGAAACGGAAAAAGAACTGCGGACTTTAAACTCTATGGTTCCGCTTTGGAAACGCAATAAAGCCGATATTACCCAGGAAGACTATGACCGCTTCTACCAGGATCATTTCTATGATTTCCAAAAACCATTGGATAAGATTTTCTTCAGCGTTGAAGGCTCGGTTTCCTTTACTTCTTTATTATTTATTCCAGCTCGCCGTCCTGAAAACTTCTACAGCCGCCAATATCAGCCGGGTTTACAGCTGTATTCGCGCGGCGTATTGATTGAAAACAACTGTGAAGAACTGCTCCCGGATTATCTGCGCTTCGTCAAAGGTCTGGTCGATTCGCAGGATCTGTCCTTGAATATCAGCCGCGAAATGCTCCAGCATGACCATCAATTGCGGGTGATCAAAAGCCGGATCGAAAAGAAGGTCTTAAGTGAACTGTCTTCCATGTTAAAGAAGGATCCAGAACAATACGAAGGCTTCTGGAAAAACTTCGGTCTGGATTTGAAGTTTGGTTTGTATAACTCCATGGGCCAGGATAAAGATAAATTGCAGGATCTACTCTTGTTCTATACATCCAATGATGGCAAGCTGGAAAGCTTGAGCGGCTTTGTGAAGAGCCTGCCTGAAGGCTCCAAAGAGATCTACTACGTTTCTGGAACCAATCCTGAAGCGATGGCCAAGCTGCCGACTGTTGCCAAATTGAAATCAAAAGATATCCCAGTTTTGTTCTTAACCGACGAAATCGATGAATTCGTGTTGCAGACGATCGGAACGTATGAAGACCATACCTTCAAAAACGCCCAGCAGGGCGATCTCGATCTGGATTCCAAAGAAGAAAAAGAAGCTTTGCAAAGCCAGAATGAAGAAAACAAAGACCTGCTTGAATTCATGAAAGAGGCACTGCCGGAAGTCAGTGAAGTCCGTCTGTCTAACCGGCTGGTTGATGATCCAGTTATGCTAGTGGCTGGGGATGGCATGTCCTTTGAAATGGAACGGATGTTTGCCATCATGGCTGAACAATCCGGTGAAACCCCGGTTCCAGGCATGCAGGCCCAGCGGATTTTGGAAATCAACCCGAATAACAAGATCTGGGCTGCCTTACGTGCAGACTATTCAACCGATAAAGAAAAAGTCAAAGTCATTGCGCAGGTACTCTATGACCAAGCGTGCCTGATTGAAGGCTTCCCAATCAAAGATCCAATTGAATATGCCCGCAAAGTCACTGCCTTGCTTGCGGATGAATAATTGAAGCATCCAAGAAGATCGAAAAGTCATGACCCAAAAGGCCATGGCTTTTTTGATGGTTGAGAAGGGAAAAGAAAGAAACAAAATCGAGATCAAATTTTTGCAAGGATAAGAGACAAACTGGAAGCGTTCTCCATCAGGTGCTTATGCAAAATGAGTCTATAATAGAGGCATGAATGATAGAAAATTGAAATTACTGATCTACTTTACTGCCTTAAGTGCGGGAACCTTATTGATTTCCAATCTGTCGGCGATTAAGCTTTGGAATCTTGGGGGGATCGCTGTCGATGGCGGCCTGGTCCTGTTTCCGCTCACCTATGTTTTAGGAGATTTGATCATTGAACTCTTTGGAAAGAAAACTGCGACCCGTGTGATTTTGTCAGGTTTTATGGTCAATTTGATCGCGGTTGTTGTCTTCTATGCGGTCATTGCCTTGCCGCCGTATCCCGGATGGGATATGCAGGAAGCATTTGCCAGTGTTTTAGGATTTTCACCGCGTATTATCCTGGGTTCGCTGTGTGGGTATCTGTTGTCCAACTTGTTAAACAACTACCTGTTTATTAAGATGAAAGCTTCCAATTCGGTCTTTGCCCACAGCTTTATTGCCCGCGCTCTATGTTCCAGTGCTTTTGCGCATATTCTGGATTCGGCAACCTTTGAAACGATTGCCTTTATTGGAGTGCTGCCTTTTAATGAATTCCTTGCTCAGGCTGTATTTGCCTATATACTAGGAATGGGTTTAGAACTGATTCTTTCCCCGCTCGAAGCCTGGATTGAAAAGAAACTGGCTGTATATATCGGCCATGATGCGAAAACTGCAGTAAAGTAAAATCAGTCAGAACCAGACAAATAACGATGAACCCAAAAGACTGGATTTCTCTTGATCCGACAACAGAGATCCAGTCTTTTTTCAAAAAGAGGTAAAACTATGCAGGACGATACAACCAAGACAACTACGCAAGAAATCAACCAGGATAATGCGTCCAATCTCCAGCTCAAAGGCTTAAGCTTTGATATTGAAGCGCGCATCCCGGGTCAGCTGGGTCGGGCAGGGACGATCCATACGCCACATGGCGATATTAAAACTCCGGCGTTTATGTGTGTCGGCACCCATGGCGAAGTCCGCTTTTTAAGCATGGAGAATTTACATTCCATCTACGCCCAAGCGATGCTTTCCAACGGCTACCACTTACGAAACAAGTCCTACGAAATTGCAGAAATTGGCGGTCTGGCCAAATGGTCAGGCTGGAATGGACCGACTTTAACGGATTCTGGCGGCTTTCAGGTAATGTCGCTTGGCAGCGGGATTGGCAAAGTGGTTTCCATGGAACGGGAAAAGGAAGTCACCAATGCCCCGAAAAAGGACCGCTTAGCCATTGTCACGGAAGATGGCATCCACTTTCACGATCCGTTTACCGACCAGGATGACTTTATCGGTCCGAAAGAATCGATGGATATCCAAAATCGGATTGGGGCCGATATCCATATGGCCTTTGATGAACTGACTTCTCTAGCCGATAGCTATGAATACAATGTTGAAGCCTTAGAGCGCACGGAACGCTGGGCCCAGATTTCATTGGACGAGCATAAAAAGCATCGCGATGACCTCGGTTATCGGCAGTCTTTGTACGGGGTGCTGCAAGGCGGGCGCTGGGAAGATCTGCGCCGTTCTACCGCCAAGAAACTTGGCGCAATGGATTTTGACGGGTATGGACTTGGCGGAGCGTTTTTAAAAAGCGACCTGCATAATATCCTGCGCTGGTGTAATGAAGAACTGCCGGAAGGCAAGCCCCGTCATTTGCTGGGGCTTTCAAGACCAGATGATATTTTGGTCGGTGCAGAAAATGGAGCCGATACCTTTGATTGCGTGGCGCCAACCCGCGAAGCCAGACATGGCCGGATCTATACCAAGTATGGCTATATCAACATTGAAAAGTTTGCAAACAGCGATCAGCCTTTGGATGAAGGATGTGATTGTCCTGTCTGCAAAGCCGGCTGGACAAGAGGGCAGCTTCGGGCTTTGTTAAAAAGCCAGGATCCAGAAGATCGTGCCAAGTATTTCAATCTTGCCAGCATTCATAACCTGCGCTTCACCCTTCGCCTAACCGAAGAAATCCGCCAGGCAATTTTAGATGGCTGTTTTGAAGAATATAAAAACGAATTTACCGCCAACTATTACGGCTATTCACCAAAAGGAGCCGCTAAACCCGAGTAACCAGTATTTTTCATCAAACTAAGTAAAAACAAATTATCTCAAGACCATCTTGGATCTGTTCAACCAGACAAGGGTGGTCTTTTTTAATAACCGAGAAGCTGGAGTCAGAAATGCACTATATTTGAAAGTATGGAACTCTGATTGACAGTACCCAACGGTCCAAAAAAAGCAAAATGAGGCTTTGAAACCGCATACTTATGAAAAGTATGCGGGTATCAAAACCTCATAAAAATTTGAAACGACATGATTAAAAGTGAATTATATTTTACTATGTATCAAAAAAATTGAAAAGATCTCTGGTTTTAGAATTCTCTTTCCATTTTCGGCATCACTTAAAAGGCTTTTCGATATTCCAATATCGTGAACCATATTTTTTAAAAAGTAACCCTTGCTTTTCTAAGTCGTTTTTCAAATAATTCAAGATTATCATAAATATTCGTAGCTATTTACCATTTTGTTCACGGAAATTTGGGTCTTTATTTATTAAAAAAACCACTATAGACTTAAATTGTAAGTTCAAAAGGAGTAAAAGACAATGAGTAATATAAAAATGTTTTGCATTTTTATCGTTGCCTTCGTGATAGGTCTCACAATGGTCTCACAGTTTTGCCCAGTGCATCAAACTAAAGACTGTTGTTGGGCCAAAGAGATCATACTACAAGGCAGGAATGACGAAGTCTTAGGATAGCTGTCAACTTCGGTTCACCAAATTATAACCTTATTACTTATATTTGCTTCATAACGTGAATTCAAAGCAAGATGCAATATTTATCTCCTATAAAAGGATGCGCAAATTTGTGAAGTACAGTTTATATAGGAAAACTCAAGGAAAAGAAATAGCACCACTGGCCGCGACCCCTAATGATGAAAATTGGGAGCCTGATGACGTAACCTTCTGCTTTTACTATAATGTTGCGCGTGAAGAACTTTGAGCACGTTCTCTTTAGTTACAGATG
>JADGIS010000141.1 GCA_015233825.1 Erysipelotrichaceae bacterium RD49 | reverse complement strand
TTGTTCGTCTCTGGTAAGACTCTTCCATCCTACGGGAGATCTTTTTTGTTTTCCATATTTCTTTTTTGACATATCAAATTCAGCCACCAACCCAATCCCACCAATTTTTTCAGAGACCCTCTTTTTTAATCTCTAAGGTACCACTACGAGTTTGTTGAACCGTTTTTGCAAGAAACGGTTTTAGCTTTTCTTTTGCAGTTTGAAGAACTGAAAGGCTTCCGATTTGTTGGAGTTTAATCGTAGTAGAATTTAGCAATTCCCGTTTCAGATCTTCAAAGTTATCTTTCAGAATATAGTCCTCAAAGATAGTCTCCGATACGTATTGAAACTTTTTAAATTTTTTAGATTCCGCCAGCATGGCTAATTTATCCTGGTTTTGAAGCAGACCGATGGTTTGACTGAGTTCGCTCAATGAAAAAAGTGGTTTAGCACAAGCAGGAATCAGTCCCTTCGGAAACATCGAGGTATGAACAAACCAAGGTTCAGATTCAAAAGAATGAATATAGTCCTCCATTTTCTGAATGCCCTCTTTCATCTGGATAGCCGCACACATTGCTCCAAAGATCGTCTGCGCATCTGGTATTTTTGTAATCTGACCACAGGCGGAAAATGTCAGCCGATATAGTTTCACAGCTTCACTTCCTTAAATTCAAGCGGTTCAGTGTATGAAATTCTGCCATATCCTCTTGATCCACTTCCGCCCAGATAATTTAAAGAAAGCAGATTCAAACCTTCTAAAAGGAACTGTTTCATTTCCTGCTCAGGATCTCCGTCAAACACTTGCAAAATGATTTCACCCTGGAATACAGCGCCAGCAGGAACCCGTTCGATAAAACGAGGATTCGCAGCTTTTCCTTTTAATGGGTCAATGGAGTTTTCTGCCTTGATCTCCGTGAATGTTCCTTCACCCAGATAATTTTGTAATTCACGAGCAGATTGCGAAGTGAGCCTGCTGTCTCTAAAAATTGCCCGGCTGATTTGGAGAACTCCCTCTTTTTCGCTCTCTTCACCCAGTGGAGCAAAAATACACTTCAGATTCGGATCCATAATCTCAAGGGCATATTCGTCTCTTCCCTTCTTAAGCATTTCTCCGTGTTTTTGTGTCAAAAGCGCTCTAATTTTCCCCTTTAAGCTTGATCCAGGAATATAGGGCTGGTTATTTAACGGATTTTTGATCACTGTAGAATCTGCTCCGCCAATATCGAAGGAGTCGTCGCTGCCCCCAATATGTAAGCCACTTTCCAGCCGCATCGAAAATTCCAATTTCAGAATCTTATTCAGCATTATTCTTTTCCTCCCAAAAATTTATGATAGGCAATAACCGATGTAATCATCTGGTCAAACATCTCAATGTCATCAATAGTCGTGATTGAATCTTGATTTACATTGGTATATACGAATCTGAGAAGATTTTCATAATTTTTTTGTTCTTCCTTTTTGGCACGGCCCGTATTATAAGCCAGCATCGGCAGCAGAATAAACAGCCGTTTCTTAGCTTTAGAAAAGTCGGAGGAACTACGGGCAATAGTTAAAGCTTCTTTGGTCACTGCTAATACTTTCCTGACCTGATGTACTTTCAATTCATAAATACTTTTAGCCGTTTGATAAAGATACTGTCCTTCCAGAAAGATATCTGGCTGATTACCATACTCTGCCATTAGCGGTTTAGTAACCATTCTAGATTTCCAAGTCTCAAATAGATCTTCTGGTTTGGGTTTCTCTGCCCTGTATCCGTCTCTTCTTCCTCGATCTCCCCTATTCTTATCTCTGTAGTCTCTGCCTGAGTTTTGGTCATTTCCATATGGTTTGAAATTGTTACCCATAACGGATTCCTTTCTTTTCGTTTATTTTCAATCTGGTTTTCACGTTCTAAGTAACCAGTCTTAGTTTCTGGTCTGCATGATCGCCAATTTCATTTCGAGCAATAACTTTTCCTGCCGGACCTTAAATTGTGATTCTGATTGTAGATCGGCAATTGGTAAAATTTCGTTGATTCGTCGTTGAATTTCACTTCTAAATAGCTCTTTTTTGGTATTTCGAGCCAGGGTATAAAGCATTATTGGCAGTCTTCTGGCAAATTCGTTTTGATTGGATGCATCAATTATTTTCATCAACCGATAAAAACCAGTTCGGGAATATTTCTTCTCATTGATGCAGTCAACCCAATATCGTGCCTGATCTAGAACCTGACCAAATTCTTCAAAAGATATCGTTGTATCTAAAAGTGTTACACCATTCTTTTGCAAAGTACCACTTTGGTCTGCTCGCTCTTTGGAACATTCAAGCATGCGCTCCGCATTCTGAATTCCAAAGCGAACCGGCTCTTTAGGATTTTGAATCCAAATCCCTGCTGAGATGGTGATATTTTCATTCTTGACATAAGATGATAGCACTCGATCGATTTCTCTTGTCAGCATTAAAATTCCAGCAGCGGGACCAAGAATAACCAAGTCGTCTCCACCAGCATAATTGATATAAAACATGGTTCCATTGGATGTTTGATCTAGGATCTGCGGATTCATTTTCAAAGAAACGTCCTCACAGATTTCGACCAGTATTCTTCCAAAAAAGACTTCCAACAGTCTGGACAGAGTTAAATATTTAGACAATGATCGGGTTTCGGAAGGCAGACCGTAGGCAAATATAGATCCTAGGTTATCAACGTCCATTTTTAAAATTCCTAACTTTGGATCTCCCCACGAAGGATCGATCAAGGTTTCGCAGATTTCATCAAGTGGAATTGCTTCTTGGTTTAAATTCAACGGAATGCTATTGGCAATAAAACGTGTCTGACCCATCCACGGGCTGTTGATCGACTCGATATAGTCACAGTCATTCAAATAGCGGGCAGCAATAGAATGATCAGTCATCCAAACCATGCAGTTTCCAAGCTTGAGCTGGGCACAATCTCTTTTGGGTTTACTCAATTCTTTGTCAAAAAAGAACAAGAGAACCGGATCATGATGATGAATCAAAATATCTGATAAATCCAGAATAGTTTGGCAAGTATCACAGACGGAGTGTGCGGATAACGATCCACAAAGCTCGCAAGTACTCGATTGTCTTGCTGGCCGGTAAAAGAACTCTGGACCGAGAATTGCTAGATACTTACGGCTTTTTTCTTCCTCCAACTGAGCTTTTAGATCAATTGCTTTATCCGTTTTAAATCGTTGTAATTCTTCCGTATTACATTGAACGGAAGACCAGACAAATGTAATATCAGTTCCAAACATCGTAAATAAATCTCTTTGAAGCTGTTCGGAAACATGCTTGGCTTTTGTTTCAAACTCATCCGAATCTGGAAGTAAAAGCAGGGCACCGCCGCCAGTATTAAAAACGATATTGGCTTGCGGCATATCGAATTCATGCAGATAACTCATCGTGACGATATCCGTAATCAACGAAATCATCAGTGAGCGGCCCCGCAGCGATTTCGCTACTTTTTGTTTTGTATCTGCACCTTCTGTCACCTTAAAAATGAATTTTTGAATTCCAGAAATATCGAATTCCAGCATTCGAAATGAATCTTCTTTGCCAGCAGCAATACTTGCTGCAATCGCTGAACTGAGCTTTGAGTGATCGAACAGAGAAACTACAGTCTGGCCACCTTCATAGGTAGATGCCGGGACTGAAACCATATATTTGTTAAACAAAGCATACATTCTTTGATATGCATAGGGTGTTATTGCATTTTTTAATTCTGGGCTATCTTCTACTTCCTGAATGAATGCCTTAACTAAATGCTGGTATTCTTCGATACTTGTTCCAAGATCTGGTAAACTAACAGTTTTATCATTTGGAATCGAAAGGTCAGATAAGGTTCTCAAATCAAACCAGGCTGCTTGAGATGACTTGCCAAAATCCACTTCTCGAAAAATAGAGGCCAGCCTAACCTGCTGGAATTTATAGTTTTTGCATTCCAATTCGTCATCTGGCTTATTGTCTTTTCGATCGATCGCAGATGAAATCCGGTCCGCATCCCGGATCCAGGTAGCCAGCTGACGAGAATCACTCAAGTGATGGCCGCTCACCTGTGCTTCAAACGAGTCGTACATTCCAAGTTGATCTCTTAAAAAACGACTGGTATATCCGGCATGCAAATGACTATGAAATCCTCTGCGAGAATCAAAGGGAGTCATCTGTTTTTCTTGTTCAGTTAAGTCTGAACGTCTGTGACTTCGCTGAATTGGTTTACCAACATCATGAGTCAAACCGCCATAGGCCGCTGACAGATTCTTTTTATTCACAGATTTTCCTTCTCTTTCTACAAAACGGGATCTGAACACCATTTTCGTTTGGTAGTGGCATTCATAATGCCCCTTGGCTTGTTAATAGGCAGAGCACCTGAATTGAGATTTTGATTTCTCAATTCATACTTCAAAGACGTTGGTGACACTTAGAACAAATATGAACAAAACGACTCAGTAGAAGCTGCTTTGAGCTGGTAAGATCAAAAGCAATCGATTCTCTCTCCTTTCTTCTTTATCTTCTACGCTTCATTTCCATTCAACGGTTCGCTATTTTGAATATGGGCTCTTGGGCTCATTCAAAAATGGGATGTTTTTCTTGAAGCCTTTTACTCAACCACCGACCACCATTCACTCTGCCTGTCTACTTTTCACCTTTTCACTCGCCTGAAGAGGTGAATCTCAATACTCTAAAAATCGAGCAAATCGATAAACTGTTTGTTTTATCGTATTTTGGTTTTCATCCTGAAGTTCTTCTCGCTCAAGATTGCCTTGACAAGCGACAACAGGAATATGATGCTCTTTAAGCAAGACAATCAGACGATAGGTAAATACAAATTCACCCTGGCACAAAACCACTGGGTCTTCATGGCAAAGAATTTGGATCAGATAGGCATCAACCAATTTGTTGATTTGCTCATTACTCATGTCCATTCGAATCTGCGGAAATGGGAGATCAACCACCGAGCCAAATTCCTCCGCCGCTTTCAGTTGTGCATTTGACCAATATCGGCTGGGATGATTTGTGATATTCAAAAGCATCTCCCCTATTCCTCCTGCTCTTCAAAAAACACCGCTCAAGCAAATCTTATTTATTGCTCCATTCTTTTGGCGAGTAGGACATAATAGCATAAGATTTGAGTAAGCGGTTACAGAAACTTCTGATTTTTTAGAATTTCTCAATAATTTTCAGCATTTTGAATACTGTTTGGCGAATATCCAGTTTTAGATCATCTCCAGAACGAGCTGATCCAGAAGCATGATTGATCACATTACGGCATTCATCGCTGAAATGGTGAATCACTTCAAGGTTGGAAGGCTGTGTACAAATCGATTGAAGCCGTTTGATATTCTGTTCAAAAGGACCCAATGCACTTTCTAATTCGTCGTAAGCTGCTGGTAAAATATTCGCATTCGTCTTAATTCCCAAGCGTTCTTTTAAGTACTGGGTACTAAAATAAGAAAAGCGATTGTCCCTCACCTTGTAAAACCGATATCCTGTCTTTTTCATCATTTGCCGAACATCAAATTTCTTTGTCTTCGGATCAATTGTGTTGCGAATCAGTTCCCTACCAAACAGCTCATCTGTAAAAGTAATGGCTAGCTGATAGCGCTCGTGCTCAATCATGATTCGAATAATTTCGATCAGGTTTTTTTGGTCAGAATTCCGTGGATCGATGTTTTGGAATTTTTTCTGGATTTGTTTTGCCAGCGGCACCAGCATGATATAAGGATTGGAACCAGTGGCCTTATTTTTCTGGTTTTCAATTGCTCGGGCATTCTCAGAAATCTTTTGAACAGTCTGAACTGCTTTATCTAAATTGCAAAACTCCGTCATTTCATTAAACGCAGCCAGTGAATTCAACAGATTTTCAATCGTTTTATCTCCTAAAGATAACTGCTCCCAGTCTTTTTTGCGGATAATCAATGTTCGATCAAACTGGGACAAATACTCCGCGACCTTTTGCAGCTGGTAGTCTTTTACTAAATCATGGACAATACTATATTGTTGATCTGTATTCTGTTTTTCTACTTCGCCATAGAAAATGCTGCGAATCTTGACATCTTTCATAGCTTCTACATATCGCAATGCAAATAATAATCGAATTGGGATTTTTCTAAAGCTATGGGTCACATCAAGAATCACTTCATCAGAATCCTCTAAAATATTGATTAAATGATCTACAAACTTTTCAGAAGAGATATTTTGGTCGATCAAAACTTCTTCCACAATTTCTTGAGGAATCACATTACAAAGTTCCGTAAAGTACTTATCATGCGATTGCTGAGTTTCAAACACATAAATTTTATCAATCTGGTCTTTGTAGTTCTCATAAATATGGTGCTGGACGAGTTTGGTGCAAGAAATATTCTCCTCATCCCCTTCAAAAAAAGTAATCAATTCTGAGTAACCGTCTCTTGGCCCTAACCCCAGAAATGTAATATATTTCATAACCTTCCTCTCTTAAAACGAATTTCGCATAGCTTACCGCCTGGTTAACAGCATAATTTCCATCAGGATAGATCAAAACAGAATATTCCATTCAACTGTTATGCCTCCAAAATAGCTAAATCCAAGCAATCGATTTGGCTATTCGGCTTTCTATTCCCTTTCTAAAACGGTTATATAGGATTACATTATATCTGTTTTCAAGCAGGGATCACATCTTTTTAACAAATTTCTAGTATTTTATCCTCATTTACTATCAAAAAGCATCAAAGCATCAATTTCTAGACCGTTATCTGAAACATAGAGCTAAATACTTAAGTCTATACACAAACTTTTTAAATCAATTTGGTTAAATATCAATTAAACACATCTGATCAATGGTTACCTACCTTTAGACATTCTTGGAAACACTGAGTCTTCTCCCCACATTTACTCTATTGCAAGCTAAGAACAATTAGTTCTAATCCCTAATATCCAATCAATTATCTCCTCAAGTTAGTAGTTCTAAACCGTGTTTTAGAGCTTTACCTCGACTGAGGGTAAATAATGGGACTTTTTTCATGATCAAAACCACCCTATTTTTCTCTCAGTCGAGGTAGTTATGTGAAAATATTCTTGAAAATAAATATATTATCGATTCAATAGCTCAAATTAATGGACAAGATATGTGAACCATGGAAAAATAATACATATCTTTAGGCAATTTATCGTTCTTATAAAGGTTCAAAGCAAAGCTAATCTGTTTAGGATAACTTATTGTCCAGAAAGGCAATTTATCGTTCTTATAAAGGTTCAAAGCCCAGATTCGACTCATCAACGATGCACATAGTCTTCGAATGCAATTTATCGTTCTCATAAAGGTTCAAAGCTCTGGGCCAGCCATTCTTCCCTGGATTCAGGAATTTTCGCAATTTATCGGGCTCACTGAAAAATCCGGTGGGATTTGGGATTCTTGACTGTCGTATTGTATGACGCATCGATGATCTTCAGGAAAAAATATCCATCGTCATGATAGCCAAAAGCCTGTCGCCTTACAGTCTTGATC
>JADGIS010000140.1 GCA_015233825.1 Erysipelotrichaceae bacterium RD49 | reverse complement strand
GATCAAGACAGTAAGGCGACAGGCTTTTGGCTATCATGACGATGGATATTTTTTCCTGAAGATCATGGATGCGTCATACAATACGACAGTCAAGAATCCCAAATCCCACCGGATTTTTCAGTGAGCCAAAAATTTGAATTGTGCGATGGATAGACCATTTTGAAGAAGATGGGGCTGCCGGGGCGGCCAGACAAGCAAAAAAACCTAATAATTAATATCGATGTAAAACGAATAGATTGAATGCAGAAAAGCAGGCAAAGCGAAGCGAATCGTTTCAAAAGAAGGGCAGATTTTAGGGAATGAATCCCCCAAAGTGAGCCGAGTTGGGCAATAATAGGAATATGACTTGCAAAAAACAACTCCCATCCCCCACTTTAACCCCTGATTTTCCTCAAAAAGAGGAATTGGATGACCAGCAGATTTCTAATCTATCGTTCCAGCAGCTGATTGCGGCCATGAAAGAATGCCGCTATTGCCAAAATGAGTTTGGCTTTGAGCCGCGGCCTGTTCAATGGGGAAATCCCGATGCGAAGATTGTTGTAGTCAGCCAGGCACCAGGTTTAAAGGTGCATGATCTTGGCAAGCCGTTTTCGGATTTAAGCGGCAAAAAATTACGCCAGAAATGGTTTTACATTACGGAAGACCAGTTTTATGACAAGTCCAATTTCTATTTTTCCATGGCGGGTCATTGCTTTCCTGGCAAAGGCGCCAAAGGGCATGATCGCAAGCCGCCTAAAGTCTGCTGGACACGCTGGACGCGATATGAACTGGAACATTTAAAAGATGCTGAACTGTTTTTGATTATTGGTCAGGAAGCCGCAAGCCGCCTGTTTCCAGGACAGAAGCTGGAAGATCTTGTCTTCTCCCATCACACGCTCAAGGGCAAGCCCTGCTATTTTCTGCCGCATCCTTCGCCCTTAAATTATCGATGGACCAAGAACCATCCGGAATTTGAGCAAGTCTGGCTGCCCGAAATCCGTACCAAAATTTATGAAATTCTGGGTCTGCCAAAAGAGCAGCGGGAGTTTTATGAAAACCTCAAAAAGCCACTGGTTGAAAGCTGGCAGAAAACAAACGCCAAAACAAACCGGAATAAAAAGGTGAAACCAGAACTCGAAAGCAATGCGCCAGACTGCGAAAATCCGCATCCACTGCAGACAGGCGAAGAATAAAAAAAGCCTGCCGCAATCGACAGGCTGTACATGACAAATTGGCTGGAGTAACTGGATTCGAACCAGTGAAATGCAGGAGTCAAAGTCCTGTGCCTTACCGCTTGGCTATACTCCAAAGTCAGTCTTTTGCAGATCTCCAAAGGAAAACTTGCTTGAGAATTGTATCAAAGGCTGGAAAGGATGTCAATTGGGTCAGCCAGGCTCTCTTTTAAAAAGCTGTATTGTGCTTTCAAGGCTGCCTGGAGAAGGTTATGGATGGCAGAAGGGTTGATGCGTCTTGTCTGATGGAGAATTTCATTTCCATCTTTGAGAATTAAAGAAGGGAAGATGTACTGTCTCTCTTTGCCGAAAACAGGCTTGATCTGCTGGCAGTTGTAGAAAGCAGCGGCTTCTTCTTCAGAAAGCGGGGCAATGGTAATCGGATCCTGGAAATAGGCGGCGATGGCTTTTTGGTCTTCAACCTGGCAGTTGGTAAAAAACTGCAGTCGCAGATTGAGGTCATGAAACCAGTTGGCATATTGAGAAGTGAGGGCCAGCTTTTTTAAAGAGGCGGTGTCTGGCAGGCTGGGAATCAAAATCAATAGATCAAGCGGATGGTTTTGGAGGAGCTCGCGCATAATTTGTCTCCTTTTCGATTCAAGAACAGATCTCGATAAAAACAGATATTCGGGATAGGGGTTGAGAAAACGAGTGCCAAGCGGAACAAACACAGGAAGATCCGGCGGGAAAGAAACTCGTCTTCAAAATCATAAAGCAATATAGGGCTGGTTGGATATGGCCAATATACAACAATTGTTTTACCAAAGAGCAGCCAACGCCAAAGAAAGGAAGGAAATGCCATGGTCATTGCAGGAATTGATATTGGGGCGCATTCATTAAGACTGGTGCTCCCCCAAGAAGGACTTGTTTTTGAAGAGCCGGCACTTGGCGCATTCAATGATAAAGGTGAAATTCTGGCTATCGGCCATAAAGCGCTTGAACTCAAAGGAAAAAACGAAAAGATTCAGGTTCTCGCGCCGATTCATGATGGAAATGTCGAACTGCCGGTTTTGGAAGCGATACTCGATGAGCTTTGCTACGAGTTCAAGCTGTTCAAGATGTTCCAGAAAACGGTGCTTCTGGTCAGTCATCCCACCGTATTGTCTGATGACATGATCGAGCGGCTCAAAGATGCCTTTACAGCGCTTGGGGCTGATGCCATCTACTTTGACCAGGAAATCTGGATCTCGGCGATTGGCAGCGGGTTAGATTTGTTTTTGCCGGTATCAAGCTGCGTGATGAACGTCGGCTTTTCCAATTGCGATATTGCTTTGTTTCATCAGGGCAGTATTGAGGCAAGATGGTCCTCAAAGCTTCACAATGGAGAAAAAGCAGCTGAACTGGTCAGCCGGTGGCTGGCTCGAAAGGAAAATATGGAAGTTTCGCCTTCAACCATTGATCAGCTGATTCAAAAGCTGGGGACGGTCAGGCTTTCCCAAAGCCCGCAAGCCATGAAAATCCGGGGGATTGATTTAAGCAGCCAGGCATTGCGTGAACTGGTGGTCAATGAAAATGATATAGCCGCAATCCTTGCCCCATTGGCCAGGGATTTAGGGCAATGGGTTTCCCGTTTTTTAGAAAGTTTAAGCCAGCAGCAGCGGGCGGACATCCGCGATCGCGGGATTATCGTATCGGGCGGCACAATGAAAATCCGTGGTCTTGCCGAGGCGTTGCAGACGCTGGCGGACTACCCGGTCTATGTGACGGATGAGCCCGATCATACAGCAGCCAAAGGGTTAGAAGCACTGATGGGCACTTTACAAGCCTAAAAAAGCTGGGATTGAGGCATCTTTCTTACTTTACCAACTTCGCGAAACCTGTTCATTTGCAAAGCATGACAAATAAAGTTATATTGATATATGGCAATTTGTGCCTTAATTTACATATACAAAAGGAGGTCTGGGGACTACATGGCAAAACAGGACATGATCGAACTTGATGGTTTGGTAATTGATACACTTCCAAATGCCGCTTTTAAAGTAAAACTTGAAAATGGACACGAAATCCTCGCCCATGTTTCAGGCAAAATCCGGATGCATCATATTCGTATTCTCCCGGGCGACAGAGTTAGAGTAGATATCTCGCCATACGATCTGACTCGCGGCCGTATTACTTTTAGATACAAATAAACAAAGCTTTTTTGGCTTCTGACTGTCTTTAAAGGCACTCGAAACTGTACCATAAACCAGAACTGGATTTTAAGGAGGTTTACTATGGAAGTATTTACCAGAGCAACATTCAATCAGCTTCCTGACAGCACCGCTGAGCGCGCTTCATTTACATTTGAACCATTAGCCAGAGGATTTGGCACGACAATCGGAAATTCCATCTGCCGCACCTTATTATCAGATCTTCCCGGCACAGCCATCATTGGACTGAAAGTTGCGGGAGCTGATCCTGATGCATTGGTTCTTGACCAGATTGAAGAAGATGTCACCAGACTGAAACTGAATGCGAAAGCATTACGGGTCGACTCTGGAACTGATGAAGTCGTACCCCTTCATATTTCCAAATCCAATGGCCCTTGCGCCATTACTGCAGCTGATTTAATCTGCCCAGAATCCATCACTGTCGCAGACCCGGACCAGGTAATCTGTCATTTAAAAGAAGGACAGAGTCTGGAAATGGATCTCTATGCGGCAGCTGGCACTGGTTACCAGACAGCGGCAGAGATCCGGGAAGAGTACAGAGATCTTCCAGGTGGAACAATTACTCTGGATACTACATTTACCCCAATTAAATCTGCGGAGTATAAATCAGAACCGACATTGCTCGGCCATGATACGAAGTACGATAAAGTCACTTTTGATATTCATACCAATGGCAGCATTACCCCAATGACTGCCCTTACTGACGCGACTCAGATTTTAATCGACTCACTCGATGAACTCATTCCTTTTGCGGGCATGGATCTTGAAGAAAGCTTCACGGTTCAGCTGCCGACACCAAAAGAAGCTGCAAAATCCAGCGCAATGATGATCGAGGATCTCGAATTATCTGTTCGTTCCTACAACTGCCTCAAACGCGCAGGCATTCAGACTGTAGAAGAACTGACCCAGAAATCTGAAGAAGATATGATGCACGTGAAAAACCTTGGCAAGAAATCGCTCCAGGAAGTTAAAGAACGTCTTGAGAGCCTTGGCATGGGTTTCAAGAAATTTGACTAATTCAAGTACGATCGTAAGAGGATGCGGATGAAACGTGTCCTCTTTTTTTCTTACCGCTTTTCTAACCTGACTATCTTTGCCCCATTTAATAAGCGAAAGGACAACCATCAATTCCACTTTTGCGACCGAAATGGGCATGTCAGTGATCCAAAAAGAAATTGAGGATTACACTACAAAAGACAAACTGAAATTGAAAAACATATCTTTTTATAGGCCTGGACAGGTTGCAAATTGATTCAATACCAACCAGATCTGAAGGCTTTCTTCATAGAATCTTCTCAGTTAATTGAAACTAACTGAATTCGCTTACACAAAGACAGAGAAGCGATAAATTCTCGTGTTTAGAAAAAGATAAGAACAAGCGTGTTGATGCATATATCCAAAGACTGTATCATGTTCTTGGTTAAATGTAAGAAAATTTCAGGTTTTGTAAATTAAGGATTTATTCCAACAATTCACCGAATTTCCTACTCCCCCAAGAAAGCAGGAATCGGTTTGAATCATAGTTTAAGAAAGAGAGGACTGTATATGGCTAAAGATTATTTCAAAGAATGCAAAGCAATTATTAACGCAATTCTGGAGTCCATGTCCAGTAAAAATGAATTGGATGATTCCCAATATTACACCATCGATATTCTGGACGTAGACGACGATACGGCTAAAGTAATGGTCTGCGACCAATACCAGTACCTTGCTAAAGAAGCAGGAAGCTGGGTTGTTTTACCAGACACAGAAGTCATCAAGCAAACTGCATAGTCAACCCAATCAACAAGTCATCCCAAGTGGATGGCTTTTTCTTTGATTCCCTGCAGGAAATGGAAGGGAGGAAGTGTACGTGATGGCGCTAAGAACAGGATCAACCTATGAATTTAGCCATGGATTTGGCAAGATTGTTTCAATTGAACTGCTTTTCCATCATAATTTTTCTTCGAGGTGATTGTATGCTTTTTTCAGCTTCCGGACTGCATCTGGATTATGGCAGCGGCCCAATTTTGAATAACGAATCTTTGGATGCCAGAGAAGGCGAAAAGATCGGATTGGTAGGGATGAATGGCTGCGGCAAATCTTCGCTTTTAAAAGTGCTGGCAGGGATTGAATCGAGCCAGGGAAAGATTATCCGCACCAATGGGATGAAAACCCATATGCTGGCTCAAATGCCGGTATTTGATCAGGAAACGATATGGGCCCAAATGCTCGCCCAGAACAAGAGTCTGAAAGACCCAAGAGAAGAATACGAACTCAAAGCGATTTTGACCAAACTGGGACTGGATGACTTTGACCAGAAAATCGCCAATCTTTCCGGCGGCCAGCAAAAACGGTTGGCTTTGGCCTTAGCGCTGGCGGACCGGGCTGATTTGCTGCTGCTCGATGAGCCGACCAACCATCTGGATATTGAAATGATCAGCTGGCTGGAAAACTGGCTGGCCAGATCCAAGCAGACCGTGATCACAGTCACGCATGACCGTTACTTTTTGGATCGGGCCTGCACACGGATTCTGGAGCTGGATCACGGAACCCTTTATTCACATGAGGGCAATTTTACTGACTATTTAGAAGCCCGCCAAAAGCGGATGCAGGATGATCTCAACCGAGCCCGCAAGCGTGAAAATTTATACCGTAAAGAACTAGAGTGGGTTCGAGCCGGCGTCCAGGCCAGGTCTACCAAATCAAAATCACGCCTGGATCGTTTTGAACAGCTGCGTGAAGAGAGAACCAGAATTCAAAATCAAAATATGGAACTTAACTTCGCTTCAGAGCGGTTAGGGAAGAAGACTTTAGAATGGAAGTCCATTGGTTTTGCCTATCCGGATGGGCCGCAGTTATTCAGCGGTTTCTCCTATCATTGCAAACGAACCGATCGGCTTGCGTTTGTTGGAGCCAATGGATCTGGGAAGTCAACCTTTCTCAATTTGATTGCCGGGCTTTTGCAGCCGACTGAAGGTGAATTTGATTTTGGTTCCACCGTCAAAATCGGCTATTTCCGCCAGATGATGCCCATTAAAGACCAATCCAAGCGGGTGCTTGACTATATTGAAGAAACCGCCTCAAAAGTCGAGACCTTAGAAGGAACAGTGACCGCTTCTGGCATGCTTGAACGCTTTTTATTCGATAAAAATAAGCAGTATCTGCCCATTGAACGACTTTCCGGCGGTGAAAAACGCCGGTTATACCTAGTCAAAGTTCTCATGGAGGCTCCTAATGTTTTGCTTCTTGATGAGCCAGGAAATGATTTGGATTTGATGACCATGGAAATTCTCGAAGACTACCTCGACAACTTTCCTGGTATTGTCTTGTTTGTCTCGCATGACCGTTACTTTATCGACCGCACAGCTACTGAGCTGTTCGAACTATCGAACGCCCGATGGCAGCGATATACCGGCGGCTACAGCGACTTCATCGCGGCTAAAGAGAGCGAAAAAGAGGCTAAAGTTGAACTTCCAAAGACGAAAACCAAAACCGTAAGGATTCGCAAGCCTTCTTTATCTTCAAAAGAGAAAAAGGAGCTGGAAGAGATCCTGGTGAAACTCGAAACACTCCAAGCCAAACGGGATGCGCTGAATGAACGCCTTGGCAAGCCTGGTTCCTACACTGAACTTGCGGAAGCAGAAAAAGAGCGTGATCAGATCCAGGAGCAGATTGATGAATTGGAAATGCGCTGGATGGAATTGGAAGAAAAGAAAGAAAAGCTTGCTGCTGCTTAAAATCATTGCTTCACCTTCCATAACGGAAAACAAAGGGGACTTTTCGGCTGGTCATTGGAACCAGAAAGGAAAAGTCCCTTTTCTATAATGGAAATGATAACAGCACTGATGGCCGAAGAGAAATAAAACCGGCGGCGATCAGGATCTGGCCGATAGCACTTGGAAGCAGAAATCCGAAACAATGAAGCGGGCAGCATTTTGGATGGATACACCTTCAGCGATTTGTCAGAAAAGTTAAAATGATTGTCCAAAATAGATAGAGGAAGAAAAAGAAGAATTCAACGGCCTGAACAAAACAAGCGACGTGGTTTCTCTTTGACAATTTTGCGACAATCTGTGGAGGACCAGCAATGGCAGATATTTTAGAAGACATCAAAAACGATTTGGAAAAAGCTTGGTACGATACCTGAACAATTCATATAAATCTAAAAATGGTCGGAAACACCTTTATGAAACGTGCTTCCGACCATTGTGATTTTCACCTGACAGGTGAATGTCAAATGTCTTTAATTCCTGTACAATGTCATTACC
>JADGIS010000013.1 GCA_015233825.1 Erysipelotrichaceae bacterium RD49 | reverse complement strand
CCATTTTCTTGATGTCGTCTGCCAGAGTGAATCCCAGGCAGCCGGCCTCATAGCCAAATACCAGTGTTGCATCCAGATCATCAGCTTCAGCGAGTAGCTTATACGCATATTTTTTGACTAGTTTAGGATCGTTGGCAATCTCTACCTGATGGCTGTAGGTTCTGGTTTTAGGGTTATAAGCACAAAGACTAAACGTCTTACTATGGACATCCATTCCGACATAAATTACACTTTTCATTGTTAGGTCCTCCGTTTGTATGTGGTAAAGACAAATACTTGTTTCTACACCCTAAGTATCGATCTAAATCCACGTTTTGCAAATCCGGGGGGCCTTTCATATTATCTAAGGTGCTTGTAGCAGCCTGGCTTCGTCCTGGCAGCGCTTATTCTGCCGACCAGGCCGATGCTTTTATGGTCGAAGTTCTTCAGAGAACTCCAGACTATACTCCAGAGGGAAAACTTCGAAACATCCAGTTTCGTGGAGATGCCGCTTTTTACAACAGTGATCTCATGGATCTTTTTGAAGACCGTTCTAATCCAGTCCGCTATGCAATCCGGGCTAAGGGAACAGACAAAATAGAAGACGCATGCTTAGACGCTTACTATAAGGTCAACAAACTTGAAGATGACTATAAATACACTTCTTCGAAGCCTTTTTATGGGGAAACATGCTATCGAATGTCTCATTCCAAGAAGAATAGAAGAATCTGCTTCAAAGTCGTTTTCACTCAAAAGGAAGTAGAGACAAAGAAGGGAGAAAGCGTCCAGCTGCTACTGATTCCACATGTTTTTGCGGTTATAACCAATTTTGAAGACCTGGACCCCGAACAGGTAATCAACTTCTATTGCCAAAGAGGCAGCAGTGAAAACTATACCAAGGAGCTCAAAGGAGATTTCTTTGCCAATACGCTTTCACACCGGTCATTTGCCGCAAATGCGTTTGATTTTTTTCTAAAATGCCTTGCCTATAACCTTTTTCGCTTTTTCCAATACCGAGTGATGGAAGGCAGTGACCAGAATCTGACCGCCAGTACCTTTCGGAAAAAGTATCAGAAAGCTGCATCAAGGTTAAGCTGTCACGCAAGGAGTTACTATTTGAAGATTGCCCGATCTTTTCGTCATGCAGAAAAATTCAAGCGGTATCTTCATAAGGCTAGAACGATCGGATGGATTCCTATCCTCTGCTAGACGTTTCATCTTTGGCTTTATAAATCATATTGAGTGTTTTTAAAAAGACAGCCTCCGGACTGTCTTTTCGTCGTGGACAGATCTAGAAATTTTCTCGATTTTCGTTCTCTCAGACTTATTTTTTTCGATTTTAATGTACCCCCCTCCACCCCAAATAATGTGGATATCTGGAATGCTGGCCGTTTTGTCCTTAATTCCAAGACACAAACAACAAAAATCAGTCTGTGAAAAGGCTCATGAATTATGCAGGTTTTATAAGGCTGGATTCAATCCGGGTTTTATAAAGAGAGCTTCATGTTGGAAGAGTGCTTTTGCGGCCAGCTGTTTTCTCTTGTATTGTACAGACCCAATGACCAAAGCCGCTTATTTCCCCGCTTTCCGGTGCAGATGTTAAACTGAACCCAAAAGGAGGGCTGATTATGTGCGGTCGTTTTTTACTCAATGAAGAAGCATACCAGGAGGCAAAATCTATCGCCCACATCCCTGACTGGATCCAGGAAAAGCTGCGCTTTGGTGAAATCTATCCCACCAGTGAAGCCTTGGTCCTGCAAAAAAGTAAGCAGGATGCCGGATTGGAAGGGGCGGTTTTAAAATTTGGCTACGCCTATACCCGGCCCAATGAGACCAGAAAGCAGCTCATTCTCAACGCCCGGGCTGAAACGGTAGAAACCAAGTGGATGTTTCGCCACGCTTTTGAGCGTGATCGCGTGGTTGTGGTCGCCAGTGCCTTTTATGAATGGAGTAAAGAAAAACAGAAGGTGGCCTATTATGAACCTGGCCAAACGCTTTATCTGGCTGCGATTGCCAAAGAAGATGGCTTCATTATTTTGACCAAAGACGCCAATGACTCGGTGAAAGATGTTCATCACCGCATGCCGGTCATCTTAGATGGAGCCCAGGCCAAAGCCTGGGTTGAAAATCCAGACCTGGCCAAAGCGCTGATGGAAACCGTCTCGCCCCAGCTGGCTCATTCTCATCTTAACCGCCAGCTCAGTCTTTTCGACTGATCCTGCGCATTTCAAACTAAAACAATCTCATTCGGCTGATTTTCAAGATTCAAAATTGAAACAGTCGTATTTTTAAAGTGAAGCACACAGACGAATGTAAAGAAAGCAGGGAACTTTGACATGAACACTCAATTGATTGAAGAACGCCTGGCCGATCCCCGTGCCAAGCTGGTTGCAGTTACGAAAAAACATACCAAAGAAGAAGTCGATGAACTCTATCGTTCAGGGGTTCGGACTTTTGGTGAAAACCGCGTCCAGGAATTTTTGGAGAAGTATGATCCGAAGTATGACTGGCACATGATTGGCCATTTGCAGACCAACAAAGTGAAATCCATTGTCGGTAAAGTCTCGCTGATTGAATCCGTCGACTCTTTAAAGCTGGCCAGGGAAATTGAAAAGCAGGCCGCTAAGCTGGATCTTGTCCAGGATATTCTGGTCGAAGTGCGGATTTCCAAGCAGGACGAAAATAAAACCGGCCTTGATCCTGAAAAACTGGACGAACTGCTTCAAGAGATCGCTAAAATGCCACACCTGCGGCTTTGCGGCTTGATGACCATCGCCAGCAATACCGACGACCAGGCTTTAATCGCGCATGAGTTTGATGAGGTTAAAGCTCTTTTTGATCAGTATCAGAAACAATATCCAACCATGACGATTCTATCCATGGGCATGAGTCATGACTATAAACTAGCGATTGAGCACGGAAGCAACCAGGTCCGTATCGGAACAGCCCTCTTTGCTTAGGGCTTGGGGCGGCAGTGTTTCCAAAGCGAATGAAAAGATCTGGATTCTGCATCAACGGGGGAATTCAGGTCTTTTCCTTATGGCCCCAGCTTGCATCCTCTGACACAATCCACTTTATCTGTGGGAAATCTTACGGTCTTCAAAACCTGATCGTTTGGCTTGGCTGGTATGGTACAATGATGTGCATCCAAAAATTCGAAACAGAAAAGACATGTTCCGTATTGTTTTCAGTTTAAAAATTGAATCTAAAGAAAGGAGAATCCCTATGCCTCAATCCAAGCAGCCCAAAACGCAGCTTCGCCTGTCGATTCGTGTTACGCTGTATACCTTTGTATTAGCCGGAATCTTTACTTTCTTCTATGTCACTCTGTTTGCCCATTCCATCCGGCCAAACGATCGCCAGATTGTGGCAACCGTATACGCGATGAATGGCGAACCCATCAGGATACCCAATCCTCCTCTCAGTAACGGCTCCGATTCATCTGGCCAGACGATTGCCGGCCTGGATGACAAAGTGGTCTATGCCAAAGATGATCCTGCCTCTTCTGTAGCCGAATCTTTATCCCAGGCGCAGACCATTGAAGATGCCCAAGTCAATGCGGATGAAGAGGCAGTTTCTGATTCCGAAGCCAATGTGCCACAAAGCCAGATGGGGGAAACAATTTCTTCTGAATCTTCCGATTCTCTGCCGGCAAATGCTGGCCATGAAAGCCAGTCGGATTCAAAATCGGAAACTGGAACTTCTTTTGGCAGCCTGGATCCTCAAGCCAGCAACGAGGATGCAAGTCTTCCTGCTGATGACTATGGCTATCCGATCGTTGCCAAATCAGACGATGCCGTGACCAAAACGATCTTGATCGATGTGGGCCATGGGGGAAGCGATTTAGGCGATGTCTCCAAAGACGGCCTGATTGAAAAGAATGTGACTTTAGATTTAGCCCTCAAGCTCAAAAAGCATCTGGAGCTGCAAAACCCCAATCTCAATGTGGTTTTATCCCGCGAAACGGATCAAGGCCCTTTATCGAGCAGCAGCTGGGCGGATTTAACGGAACGCCGAAATCTGCAGGAACAGGTCAATCCTGACTACTATCTGTCCTTGCATTCCCATTTGGATGGAGCCGAGGGCATTACCTTCTATATCAATCCCGATGACGAGCAAACCAGCACGCTGGTTTCCAATATGAATACCACTCTAAAAAATGCGGGCTGGACCAGCGATGCCAATGTGGTGACCACAGACCAGTATCCTTTACAGCTGATCTCCATGGCCAGCAGCCATGCTGTGATGATCGAATTTGGGTCGTTAAACAGTGCTGAAGATGTAGCAAAACTCAAAGATTCGCAAACGATGGAAAAAAGTGCAGCCGCCCTGGCCAATGCCCTTTCCACCACGATTCTTGACAACCCCTATGCACCGGCCTACCATTCTGTGCAGAAACAATTGACAGAAAAAGTGAATTCCAGCCTGTAAACGCTTTGAACCAGCCAATAAGAGGGTCTGCAAAGATTCCCAACTAAAATTCACATTTTTCTTTGTTATGATTTTTGAAACGAAACGGCTTGCAAGATCAGCCGTTTTTTAACGACTATGGAGGAAATCCGCTATGGCCAAAAACGGCAGCCCGAAATTGAAAAATCCTAAAATGATTGCGGCGCTTTATACGATTGGACTTTGCGTCGTTTCACTCGTGATTTATGGGACTTTATTTACCCGTACCTATACGCCCATCAGTGCCAAGGATGATCCAGTTGCTGAAAGTGATCCCAATACAACGACCAGTTCCAACCACTCAGCCGCTGACGACGATTCAATTACCTATAAAACGTATAAGGACCAGCATGAAACTGTCGCAACCGTCTTATTGGATGCCGGCCATGGCGGCATCGATGGCGGCAATGTCACCAATGACGTTTTGGAAAAAGATCTCAACTTATCGATTACCAACAAAGTGGCGCAATATTTAAAAGAATTGAATCCCAACATCGATGTCAAAGTGACTCGCTCCACGGATGAAACCCCGTGGTTTGAAGATGAACTGTCAGATTTGAACTATCGGCTGGAACAGCAGAAAACGCAGAATGCCGATTACTTCTTCTCGATCCACTGCAACGCCTTTGGGGAGGATCCAACCGTGGAAGGGATGGTTTTCTTCGTCAATCCAACCGATACGGTCATGAAAGATCTGGTCAATAAGATTGGCGACAACCTTACCGCAGTCGGCTGGACACAAAACTATAATGTGATTGACTATGAGCTGCTGCAGCTGGTTTCCATGTCAGATATCCATTCTTCCCTTGTAGAACTTGGCTATATGACCAATGAGTTTGACTTCCAGAAGTTAACCGACCCCACCGAGCAGGATAAGGCGGCTAAAGCCATTGCGGCTGCGATTTCCGATTACATCATGGAAAACCCGGATGCGCCGGATTATGTCAAACCCTCCGAACAAAACTCCGAGGTTTCCAATGCACCGCATGCTTCTATTGACAGCTACGCTGCCCAGCAGGCCCAGCAAAGCCAGCAGGCCGCTGATCCGAATGCTTCCCAAAATCCAGAAGCAGCCCAGGATCCGAATACCCAGCCTGCCCAATAATCTCTTTACCCATTCCACTGGGTTTTCCCTATCTCACGAGAGTGAGATTCTGTTCTCTTGACGATGAAAGCAGATTGGCTTATTTTTTTCTAAAAGCCTGCAACGAGAACCAATCCAGAATTGATAGTGAAGAAGGTGATATGAATGTCCCGCAAACCGGATCCCAATCTTGGCTACCGCATGCGCATCCAGACTGTCAATGGATACCGCTATGTGGCAAGCACGATTCTTTCCTTTACCAATCGGTCAACCAAACCCTATTACAAGCCGGTCTATTGGGGGACCATTGATGAAGATCTAAAATTTCATCCAAATACGCGCTTTTTCATGCTGGAACCAGAAGAAAGGACAAAGTTCATCTTTCCTGAAGACTGGGATCTTTCCCTTTTAAAACAACAGGCTCAACCACACTAACTTGATCAAGAAAAATGGAGATTGAAATGGCCAAGCAAACTTCACCGCTGCTCGAACAAAACGTCATGTATTCCGTCTTTGTCCGCAACCACTCTAAACAGGGAACTTTTCAAGAAGTCACGAAAGATTTAGAACGCATCCACGATCTGGGTACCGATATTTTATGGCTCATGCCCATTTATCCAACTGGCTTCAAATGCCGCAAAGGAAGCGCTGGAAGTCCATATGCGATTCGTGATTACCGGGCGATTGATCCAGCCCAGGGATCCTGGCAAGATCTAAAGACCCTGGTTGACAAAGCCCATGCCCTGGGCATGAAAGTAATTGTCGATATTGTCTTTAACCATACTTCGCCGGACTCTGTTCTCTTCCAGGAACATCCCGAATGGTTTTATACCAACGCCCAGGGAAAAACCGCTTCTTTGGTGGAAGAATGGAGCGATATCATTGACTTGGACTTCTCTCATCCTGAATTACAGACGTATCTGATCGATACGTTGAAGAGGTATGCCGAAATTTTCGATGGCTTCCGTTGTGATGTCGCCACGCGGATTCCCGTTTCTTTCTGGCTAAAAGCCAGAGAAGAGTGTGCCAAAGTCAATCCGGATCTTTTGTGGCTGGCGGAAAGCTGCCATCTGCCTTTTACCAAATTTATCCGCAACCATGGCCGGGTTGGCGAATGCGATGCCGATTTATACCAGGCTTTTGACGTCTTGTACGACTATGATGCCTATCCGTATGCCGAAAAAATCTTCAAAGAGCACAAGCCAATGGAAGAATGGGTAGATGCACTCATTCGCCAGGACGCTGCCCTGCCACAGGGAGCCATTAAGCTGCGCTATTTAGAAAACCATGATAACGACCGCATCTCCCGGTATGTGACCGATCCGCTGCTTTGGAAAAACTGGACCGCTTTGCAGTTCTGCTTAAAAGGACTGCCCTTGGTTTACCATGGACAGGAGCAAAAAGAGCACCATCGGCCAAGCATCTTTGATCCTGATCCGATCGTTTGGAAAACCGACGAAGAAGCCAGCGGATGGATTCGAACCATGGCAAAGATCCATAAAGAGCAGTTCCATCCGCAGTCTGCCATTGAATACCAGCCGGATGATCACCAGCATGTGCTTGGATTGATGCGCGATGGCAAAACCGGCTTCTTTCTTTTAGATGAGCCCGGATCCTCCACACTTCAGGTTTCACTGCCCGATGGCACGTACTTGAACCTGTTTACCCACCAGGATCTTACAGTGAAAGACCATCAGCTTTCCAAAGAGGCCTTTCCAATTCTTGTTGAGGGCCAGTACTTGGATTCACAAGTCTTCTAAAGCCTGCCCACCTGTATGAAAAAATCGGAATTTCGATCTGAAATTCCGATTTTTTGTTTGGGTATTCTGCTGGTCGTCTTTGAAGAAAGAATGAGGATTTCTATTCCTTTCCTTATTGGGAATCCGGTTTTGTTTCTGTTTTCGATTCAGAATCAGAACTTGCACTGGATTCCTCGTCTTTTATTCTGGCTTTCTCGCGCTCTTTTTTGCGATCCAGCAGCAGATGGCGGCGCTCATTTTCGTCTTCCTGATCGTCATTTTTTTCGACTTTTGGCGGGAGATCGAGAATGACCTGCTCAATCCGGTTTTTATGAAGCGAAATCACCCTGATTACCACGCCATTATCCAGTTTGACGGATTCACCGAGAGTTGGGAAGCGATTGAGCTTTTCAATGACCAAGCCGCCGATCGAATCGTAGTCCTCGCTTTCCAGATCCAGGTCCAGTTCATCATTGAGATCATGCAAGGATAAATAGCCTTTCACTTTATACTGGCCAGGACCAACCTGCAGGATATTGTCGTTTTCGCTGGCATCAAATTCATCTTGAACTTCACCGATGATTTCCTCGATGATATCTTCCACGGTGATAATTCCAGCCAGTTCCCCATACTCATCCAATACGACCGTCAAGTTGTACTGGTCTTTCTGCATTTCGGAAAGCAGTTCGTTGATCCCTTTGTTTTCGATGGTGAAATAGGGTTTGCGCAGAAGCTTGCGCAGATCCCAAGGTTCATTGGGATCGGCAAACACCAGGTCTTTCATATTGATAATCCCGATGATGTTGTCCGGATTGCCTTCGTAAACTGGAAGCCGGGTGTAGTGATCCCGTTTGTAAAGGGCTTCCAGCTCGTCGCGTGTCGTATTGACATCAATTGAGCTGACATGGACCCTTGGAACCATGATCTGGCTGGCTTTGGCATCGGTAAAATCGAATACATTGCGGATCATGTCCCGCTCTTCCGTTTCGATGACTCCTTCTTCATGGGAGACATCCAGGATGGTATGCAGTTCACTTTCGGTAATGGCAGCATTTTTGCCTTCTTTGCCAATGCCCAGCAGCCGCAAAATCATGTTGGAGAATAAGTTGATAAACCAGATCACGGGCGTCATCACGTTCATCAGGACCAGAATCACCGGCGCATACATCAATGCAAATTTTTCCGGACTTCTGGTGGCGATGGTCTTTGGGGTGATTTCACCAAAGACCAGAATGAGAAACGTGATCAAAAAGGTCGCAATTGAGACTGCGTACCCACCAAACCGGTAAGCGATCATACTGGACAGTGAGGCCATAAAGGTGTTGACGAGGTTGTTGCCAATCAAGATGGCGGATAGCATCTTGGGTTCGTTTTTAAAGATTTTCATGACCACCTTGGCTCTGGAGTTTCCCTGATCAGCCAAGGAGCGGATGCGGATTTTATTGACCGCAACCAATGAGGTTTCGGCGGATGAAAAAAAGCCGGATAATAGCAAGAGTCCAATTAATAATAGAATTTCAGTCCAAGTCGAGGCACTCACTTAAAAAACTCCTTTCGTAGAATCCAAACCTGTTCCGTCTTTGGCAGCACTTTCCAAATCTTTGCTGGAAACTGACTGCCCAGATGTTTTCCTTTGCTTCATCAAGTCTTGAACGCACCGGCCGCCCATCGTTAAGCCGGCCGTCGCCGGAACAAAGATGGCCGAAGGCAGGGATTTTCCTGGTTCCATTCCAATCGGCAGTTCGGTGGAGCAGACGGTCATGATTTTCTGGCGGATTTTATTTTTCCGCTTCCAGTTTCGCATGACTTTGGCCATTGGATCATTGGTTGTTTTTTCCAATTCCATGATCTCGATTTTGGTTGGATCTTTGCGTCTGGCCATGCCCATGCTGGAAAGCAGGGGGATTTTATGGTCCAGCGCAAAAGAAATTAAATCCTGCTTGGAGCGCATCGAGTCAATGCAGTCAAGAATATAGTCCGGGTGCTGGCTTAAAAGCCAGTCGTTGAGCTCTTTGTCATACCAGCCTGTATAAGCGATGACTTCTGTTTCGGGACGGATGTCGGCAATCCGCTCTTTGAGAATTTCCGTTTTGGCTTGGCCAACGGTACTCTTCAGGGCGCACAGCTGGCGGTTGAGATTGGAGGCTTCAACGACATCTTTATCGATTAAAACCAGCTTGCCAACACCGCTTCTGGCTAACGATTCGATCGCAAATGAACCAACGCCGCCGCATCCGGCGACAACAACGGTGCAGTTTTGCAAGGTATCGATCCCATCGTTTCCAAACAAAAGCTTGGCTCGCTCCAGACTGTTGTTTTCTTCAAGATCTGCTTGCAATGCGCAAGACGGATTGTCCTGATCGGTACAAGACGAGTTTTCGTTGTGAGCTGGGTTCGATTGTTCGGACCCTTCTAAATTGTTTAAATGATTCCTGTTGTCTTCGTGGGGGTTACTTTCTTCCATACCATTCCTCTAAATCCTGCACAATTTTTTTGCGGTCGGCAGGATGATACCAGTGTACAGGCATCTGGTGGTTAAACCATGTCATCTGCCTGCGTGCATATTGCCGGGTGTGAATTTTGATCAATTCTTTGACTTCTTCTAAAGTCTGGACACCATCTAACCATCCCGCAAATTCTTTATACCCGATTCCTTGAAAGCTGTTCCACTTTCTGCTCTTTGGATCTTTGAACAGATGAGCGACTTCGTCGGGAAGACCGGCTTCAAACATCTGGTCAACACGCAGGTTAATCCGCTCAATCTCTTTGCTGCGGTCGTCTTTTAAACCCACAATATAAATATCGTAGATCGGGGCATGGTCCTGAGCATTTTCACGTTCGCTTTTGGATTTTCCATTTTCAGCCATCAGCGCTGCCCGAATCAGGCGTTGGCGGTTATTAGGATGGATCTTTTCCAATGCACCGGGATCCTTGGCTTCAAGCAGCTTGACCAGTTCCTCGTTGGTCAGCTTTTCCAGCTGCGCTTGCTTTTGCGCATTGTCTTCATCTGTTTCTTCATCAAACTGGTAATCATACAAAGCAGCTTTGACATACAAGCCCGTTCCGCCGCACAGAATCGGGACTTTCCCTTTTGCCGTAATTTCATCAATCGCTTTGCGGCAGAGCTGCTGGAAGGTTTTGACATTCCAAGGCTTGTCAAGCGGCTGGATATCAATGAGATGATGTTCAATGCCCTCCATCTCTTCAGGGGTGATTTTTGCCGTTCCAATATCCATGCCTTCATAGACCTGCATGGAATCCGCAGAGATAATTTCCCCATTGAATGTCTTGGCCGTTTCAATAGCCAGTGAACTTTTGCCCGACGCGGTCGGGCCGACAATTGCGATGACTTTAGACACGTTCAAACTCCTTTGCGAGCTCTTTTAAGGACATGGAAATGACCGTCGGCCTTCCATGCGGACAATGATAGGGTTGATCACATTCTGCCAGATCATCAATAACCTTCTTCATTTCCGCTAGCCCAAGAGCATGGTTGAAGCGAACCGAAGAATGGCAGGCACAAGTCGCAATCAAATGCCGGCGCAGTTCTTTCATATCCACTTGTTTATGATCCTGGTACCAGGAAAACAGGTCCTGCAAAAACTGTTCGCGTTTGACCATCGACATCCAGGCTGGTTCTTCGCGAAGCAAGACGGCATTGTTCGAAATGGGTTCAAACTTCAGCCCATAAAATTCTACTGAAGCGTTGATGGAATCAAGGTCAGCCATCAGATCCGGCGTAAGCGGGATGCGTACCGGAATCATCAGCGGCTGCGATACCTGAACCGGCTTTTCAAAGGCCCGCTGGATTTTTTCAAAATTGGCTCGTTCTTGGGCGGCGTGCTGGTCGATAATGACCAGACCTTCATCCCCTTCACAAAGAATATAGGACTCTTTCAGCTGGCCGATGACCTTGAGATGGCGGAAAAACTCATTGCCTTTATTGCGGGCTTTTACCGGCGCCTGACCCGCTGGATAAGCCACCGGCCGCTCTTTGAAACCAGGATCCACCAGGTTCTTTTTTCCTGGATCGTTTTGTTCTGGATCCAAAGCGCTGGATGGAATCCGGCTTACTCCTGTCATTGCTTCTTTCCTGTCAGGATTTAAGGAAGAGCCTGGGTTTTCTGCAGCCGGTTTTTTCTCTTTGGCTTCATAAATATTTCGCGCCGCATACCCGGGAGCAGCCGGATCCTTTAAAAACTGCGGCTCCTGGTCTGGAAAAGAAGTCGTCTGGGTGGTCGTCGTTCCTTCATATTCTGATCGATTAAAACTATGCACGGTCTTGCCAAAAATTTCTTCCGGATGATTGGGCTGCATCCGATTTTTCGTATTTTGACCAGCGGCTGGATTTGCAGGGGCACAAATGCCGCCTGGATACTGGATCGGTTGTGACTGTCGTAAAACCGGATTTGAAGGGGGTGATTGTAATTGTTCGCTGACAAAATCCGAAGAGTCCAGTCTGTCCTTGCCTGGCCTGCTTCCTTGTTTGGGGTATTGCAGCGGCGCTTCGAGCTGGTCGTAAACCGGCTTTTTCGAGGTGACGCTGGGCGCTTCAATCTCCGCTTCAAAAAGCTCGCTGATGGTATCGATGATCAGCTGCGTCAGATACTCTTCTTTCGAAATCCGCACTTCCAGCTTATTGGGATGGACGTTGACATCGACGAGCTGGAAGTCAGTCGTAATATTGAGAAAGCAGATCGGGTAGCGGTCTTTGGGCATATATTCCCGATAGCCCTCGATGACCGCTTTGGTAATCGGCCAGGACCGGATGGTCCGCCCATTGAGGCAGATATAAATATAGTTCTTCGAAGCCCGTGTAATCGAGGGCTGTATCGCATAGCCTTCAATCGTAAAGTCCTGGCTTTGACGATAAAATTCGACAGCTTTTCGAGCGGGGTCGGTTCCAAACATTTGGTAGAGAATTTCACGGCGGTCTTTTTTACCGGATGTCTGGAAGATCAAGCGGTTGTCATGCTTGAGAGTAAAGCGGACTTCAGGATGAGCCAAAGCCAGCTTATTGACCGCATCGGCAATGATCGAAAATTCATAGTTTGGCTTTTTGAGATATTTGAATCGGGCCGGTGTATGGAGGAACAGTCCGCGGACTTCAATCCGGGTCCCTCTTGGAGCATCCGCTTTTTCATAGGTCTTCAGCTCGCCATACTCATAGACGATCCGGGTTCCCCCTTCGTTGTTAGCCGTCAAACAGGAAACTTTGGCAACTGAGGCGATTGAGGGCAGGGCCTCCCCGCGAAAGCCCATTGTCGCGATCGCAAACAGTTCATCTTCACTTTGAAGCTTAGAAGTTGCATGTCTTTTGAAGGCCATTCTAGCGTCCTCATAACTCATTCCGCAGCCATCGTCGGTGACGACCACTCCGGAAATTCCTCCTTCAAAGACTTCAATATCAATGCGGGAAGCCCCAGCATCCAACGAGTTTTCCACGCACTCTTTGACAATATTGACCGGCCGGTCAACGACTTCACCAGCAGCAATCATGTTGGTCAGCTGGGGATCCAGAACATGAATCACTCCCATTCCATCACTTCCTTTCGTTCCTTGTCAGCAGCAAATCCAATCGGGCCAGAATTTCGAACTCCATTTCAATCCGGCTTGCAAGCTGAAATCGGCTCATGAGCATACACCCCGGCTGCCGGTTTTGACCTCAAAACTTGCTGCTCTTTCTATGGGTGGATCTGAAAAAATTCCTTCATTCAGATCCATATTTGTTCTCTATTTCCAGGCCAGTTTCTGATCCAGTGGATCGGCCTGTTATCCATACAATATACAATCTCTGGCAAGAGATTTGAAATCCAGCCATTATTCCAATCCTGGCCTGGTCTCAACACCAGCATTTTCCACCCTGGCTGGGCTTGCTGCTCTTTGCCTTTTTCTTGTCGTTTTCCGCTCCTGATTCGACTCATCCTTTTTCAATCCTGAATCCAGGCCATCCAAACGATTGCGAAAGCTTCCAAGGCTGCCATTCCTTTTTGAGCGGCTGGTTTGAGTGGCTGGATTGGGTTCTGGGATTCAGGTCCTGTTTTCTGCTGGTTCAGAATGGCTTTCATCCTTCTCTTTCCCATTCAAGTCCAGTCAATTATCAATTAACAATTTTTCCTTGATCCCCCGCTTCCATTCGACTGTTCCAGCCAGGAGGGTCTGGAGTTTTGCTTGCTGCGATCATACTCTGAAACTGGTCATGGCCGCTAACCTTTCTTCAAAAAGCAGCTGATCAGAGCTCTGTCTTTCAATGTTTATTTCCAGTTCTTTTTTCTTCTCTTACTTTACGAAGAAAGCAGACTGGAAAGGCAGACTGCAGCTGCAATTGGAAAATGCAGATCAGCCGGTTCCACTCGACATTCACCTTTCAGGCCAATCCTTTCCGATTCCTATCCTGCTTGTCCTGATTTCCCTGGCCGACTTCTATGAAAAAACCAAGACAGCCACTTGTAATGTTTAATCCATTGCTCTTCAAAAGATCGTCCCTGTGGCTGACTATTCTTTTGCCTGTCAAAAGCAGCCGGCTGGAAAGGAACAGAGAACCGATCTCTAAGCTGCGCCATCTTGCTCTGGAAGATTCCTGTGTTTCAGCCTTTGGATCTTTTCATTTCCTGCTGGACATCTCTTTAAATCTCCATTCCCATCCTCGATCTTGATCAGTTTGTTTTTAGCCTCTGAAGTGTTTATCAATACCTGTCATTTCTTATAAACTTCGGTTCATTGTTTTTTACAGACCAGTTCAATCGCCCCCTCTATGCTTTTACAAACAAGAAACCCCAGCTATTCTTATCCGTTTACATCATGACAGGCAGGGTTTCCAGGACGACCTGAAACGAGATGCGTTGAGCGGATGTTGATCCTTTCTTTTCAATCTGGTTGCTTTCTATATAAAAAATCTGTGATGGATAGAATTCGAATTATAAATTTGAATTCTATACGTAACACTTTTCAATCCTGTATTCGAAAGCTTTTATATTAACGGTCCTTTCTCTGTTGACCTGGTCGTTATGAAGCCAAAGGGCAGCTTTGAAAAAAGAAGGATAATGGCAGCAGAAGAAGAGCCCATTCAAAACGTCAGGACCAAGCAAGACTCTATTGGCATTCAAGGATCGCTGCCATTGATCATTACCCGTTTTTAAACTACCTTTCGGCTTGAGGTCCTCGCTTGGCAAGAGGCAAACCAGTCCAATTGCCTGAACCCATGTCCCGTGCTTTTTCTCAAAAAGAAGGCGGCTTGCCTTCTTTTTCAATTGCAGTCTTGTCATGGCTCAAAGACGGATTCTTACAATTGGCTGGCTTGCCTTTCTTTAGCTCCCCCCCCCGATTGGGGGCACTCTTCTTTTTCAAGCAGCTGTCCAGCGGTTGATCAAACAAGACGAGTCAGCCTTCAAAACTGCTCTTTGCAAACGGGAAGGCCGAAACAGGACAGTTCCATTCTTCGCTTGCCTTCAATTTGAATCTACACCTTTCACTGGAAGATGGAGACGAATATCCAACATACAGCCGCACCCTTTTGTATTCAGGCTGGCCGCATTTCAGCATTCCCGGACCCATCCACCCGGATCAAACCCGGTTTGCATCAACATGATTGGGATTCTGGGCTAGCCCGGCCAGAGGCTAATCACTGATTTGTTTTTTTAACTATGCTTAATTTCTTATTCTAGTAAAACAGATGCTTTTTTTTTCCAATCTTTATTTTTTGTTGGCGTGATTCTCCAATTTCTCGCCAACCAAGCCCTGACCTGATTGGTCTACAGTAAGGCGCCAAATGGACAGGTGAATCAAAAGGCTGGCCAATTTCCTGCCTCTTCTTTTGAGAAGAAAAACAGCTCTTCGTTTACGACAAGCTGTCCTGATTCTTTATTTTTTTGCCCTCCGCCACCTTCAATCCGATCAACGGTGCGAACAGCATCGATCTGATTCAGATTGTTTTATCCATAAGTTCTCCCCACTCAGACCCGCTTTCAGAATTATGTTGGAAAGCCTTTATTTTGGATCAGCTGTTCTGATTTACATTCCTGTGCTCAAAAATCGGAATGCATCTATCATTGAGAACCCTCAACACGCGCGATGAATCGTTTCATTCCATTACTCATCCACCCCTTTCATCTCGTGCAAATCGCTTTGAATTTGAGCGTCGATGATTGGAAATATGTATTAGGATTTCATTTCGCCTTTCGTATTTCGTCCTTCTTACACCACACTGCAAATCATAAAGCGGTAATATCGGACTTCATGCCAGCCGTTCCGATTCAATCTAGGAAGATCCGATTCAAAGTCCGAAAAGGAATGAAACGTTTTATTTCACAAATTATTTCTGATTTCCCCTTTATCTATCATCGGAACTCATTTCTGATTCCGATTCTTTGATCTGAATCAAAGACACGATCCGTTTTTGACAATCTGGTCCCAGCTCTTTTCTAAGTGTTCCTCTGGTTCTTTCATCCTGTTCCTGGCCAAAATCTGTATCTGTCCGTTTTCTAAACGAATAATCGCCTGACAAGAATTGCTTTGTGCTTTCGCTTGCCATATCAAGTAATTATAATTTGTCTATCTATTTGACCAAAAATCAGATCGCTGCTTGAGGGACTTTGTCTGACCATCAATCCAATTGGCTTGGTTACCGCTCATTTTCTGAACCAGTCAAACAGATCTTTGAAACGTTGGATCACTGGCGTTTAGAGACGCTGATTGATTGAAACTGCACGTCTTCCAAAAATCATACGACTATCTTCTGCCTCCAGGCTGGATTCCATCCTTCAAAATAGATGGGACGACAAACGTTAAAATCAGCATCAAAGACTATTTTAAAACTCAGCTGAACGCTCCTCTCTTTTGATTTTCAATGGATGAGAGGGGGAGTTTCGACTCTTCCAGTGAATCCCTTTGAATCAGAACGCCAATGGATTCAGAGGCGTGAAGGTTGTCATTTTTCTAATTATTTTTTAAATCTGTATTTAAAAACAACAGATCTCTTTTGTCGAATCACTGCTTAATACTCGACTGCCTGCTTCGATCCACTCGTCAAAAGCCAGCAGCTGATTGAACATAACGTCTTGCACCGATCATTCTTTTCAATCCATCCTCTTTCCGCTCCAGCTTCTGCTTTGAGCCGTCATCATCCAGGCAGATCCAAATTCGCCAGCGGCGTTTGTTGTCAGGCAAAACCGCCTTCCTCTTTCCCCACTCAATCTTTCCAGAGGTGAACTGGACGTGATCTTAAATCGACTGCCATCACCCAAAATCTTTCCCTATTCACTCCAGCTTCACTCAAGCCTTTTCTCGTTCAGATGCTTTACGCCTTTCTTTCTTAAAAGTATTGCTTTTTAGTCTTATATAGATGGACCTGACAAAAGCCTTTTTCTTAGTGAATTCGACCAAAATTGTTCGCAATATAAAGACAAAATATAGTCTAAAGCATCGATTGCAAATCTAATTGTTCACATTAAACAAACAGAAATTTACCTGTGATACTTTTGTCGGTCGCATCTTATATAAAATCTAAACACTGCAATCAGTTTACGCTTAATTGGTTATTTCCAATTACAGCCTGTGGTTTCCTAGCTCTCTGTCGGCCAGGCCTTCTTTAAACAGGCAATGATCCACAAGAAAGATTACCCGAATCGGGCATCGGAAATTGAATGGGATTTCCGCTTCAATCTTTGCAAATCTCTTTTGTTCAGTGTCTTATCGAATCTCTGGCTTCCATTACCTGGTCGATCTTTCTTTTCCTGGTTTCTTGCCTCTCTTTCCAAGCCGGCTGGTCTTGGGATTTTCATGATTGAAGTTTTCAGACCGAATCGCTGTTCATTTTATTAAGAATTCATCGTTTCCATTTTTCTTTTTAAGAACAGCTTCCCTCAAGAGACAGCCCGAATCCTCCCTGCCCCAAGCCTTCTGATCCTTTCTCTTTTTTCGATTCTTCGTCTGTGAGATTGGTTTCCATCTGCTCATATGATTTGGCTTCAAACGCGTTTGCCAAGAGGCAGCAGCAATTCATGAACAGCTCGTTGTCTGCTCCCTTGGCTCCTGCTTTCTCGAGTCTTCAAAGGTTTACTCTTGGTGGGAGTGATTGGGCATGGCCAATGGGTCCAGCCATTGGATCGAAACAAAATACAGCTGTGGTATTGGCCGGTCTGAATGAACAGATTATAAAGTTTATTCAGATTGCTCTAAAAACTGCCCTTTGCTTTTAGCTGCTCTTCGACAGCCATTTGTTTTCTGCGGATGAATGAACCTTTCCTGACGGGCCAAAAACCAGTCCTTGCTTGATCGCATCCACAAAATGGCTGAAGCCCGGATTCTTCTTGTCTGCAATCTGACCAGCCATGTGATTTCATTAGAACCAGTCCTGTCTCTACCTCGACGCTCTACCCCAAGCTTTGCAGCTCTCTGCTGCGTTTTTAGCATTCATCTTTTCTTGCTGTCCTCTAGCTTCCTGCTTTTTCTTGAAACCGCCAGCAGGTTCAATTCTTTTCCGGCAAGCAGTTCTAAAGTCAATTCGTATTCAATCTTCTTAACTTGCTGCCAAACTTTGAATCTCTTCGCAGGTCCTTTGATCCGTTTCATTCCGGATAAGTTTTTTCTACCGAATCTTCCAAATTTCTGATCTTCAGATCTTCTCGATCATTCTTCATCCTTCTCATAATCGTTAAATTTATGGTTCTACTTAAATATAATAAATTAAAATTTATGGATATTTTTTATCCATCCAAACTTTAGCATCAAAAAGCCGGAGAGCTGTTCCGCTTCCGGCTGAGTGTATTGAATCGGTGATTCAACGAACAGCTTTCAATTCTTCCTCATTTTCAGCTACTTATGAAATGGGATCTTCTTGAAAACAATTCATCTACTGATCGATTTGATCGGCTTCATTTTTTAAGTCATACAGGATCGCCAATGCATCTCTTGGGCTGAGGGAATCCACATCAATTCCCTGCATCTTTTCAATCAGCTGCATTCGCTTGAGATCTGCCGGATCCATAACAAACAAGCTCGATTGAAAATTCTGGTTGGGGTTACTCGTTTCAAACTGGTCTAACAATGTACTCGCCCGCGAGATGACTAAGCTTGGAACCCCCGCCAGTTTGGCCACATGGATTCCGTAGGACTTGTCGGCTTTGCCTTCTACAATCCGATAGCGGAATTCAATTTCCTTTTTATTTTCCTTCACGTCAACATGAACATTCCGGATACTTGCAAAGTCCTGCTCCAAAGCGGTCAGTTCATGGTAATGCGTGGAGAACAGGGTTTTGGCATGAATGACCTGGGTAATGAACTCCAGCATCGACTGGGCCAGGGCCATACCATCATACGTTGCCGTGCCGCGTCCGATCTCATCAAAGAGGATCAGAGAATGTTCGGTTGCGTGCCGCAGGGCATTGTTGGCTTCCATCATTTCCATCATGAAAGTCGATTTCCCCTGCAGCAAATCGTCGCTGGCGCCAATCCGGGTGAAGATTCGATCAAACACCGGAAGGGTTGCTCTGCGCGCAGGCACATAGCTTCCCATCTGGGCCATCACCACAATCAAAGCATTTTGACGAAGCCAGGTCGATTTCCCACCCATATTCGGGCCGGTGACCAGGCAGATTTCGGTCGCAGGATCCATATTCCAATTGTTTGAGACAAAACCGGAAAGACGGGATTCTAAAATCGGATGCCTTCCTTCTTCAACCTCAACCGTTCCATCTGTGGAAAACTCAGGCCGAATATATCCCTTCTCATTGGCCAGCTCTGCCAGGCAGACTAAAACATCAATCAGCGCCAATGCTTTTGACAGGGAATGAAGATCTGACAGTCTGGCTTTGATGGTCTCGATCAGCTCATCGAAAAGCTGCTGCTCCATTTCAACTTTCTTCTCCTGGGCTTCCAGGATCTTCTCTTCCAGTTCTTTCAGTTCGCCAAAGGAGAAACGGCTGGCGTTAGCCAGTGTCTGTTTTTGCTGGTAACCGGAGTCTTCCGGCAGCTGGTTGATCTGGGATTTGCGGATTTCGATATAGTAGCCAAACACGCGATTGTAGCCAATCTTTAATGACTTGATCCCGGTACGCTCTCTTTCTCTGTTTTCCAGCTCCATCAATGCCTGGTCACTCTGATCTGCCAGCTGGCGGATCTCATCGAGCTCTTGCGAATATCCACTGGCAATAAATCCCCCATCCCGTATCGTAAGCGGCGGCTCGCTGACGATGGCGTTCGAGATTTTCGCATACAAATCCTGGCAGTCCGGAACCTGTCCAAGTTCGGGATAGCTTTCCAGGCAGTTGGCCAGATCCAAAATCGGTCTGGCATGTTCCAGAGAGGTGGAGAGCTGGAGAACGTCACGCGGCGAAGCATGCCGATAGCTGATTCTGGCCGCTAACCGTTCCAGATCATAAATGAAAGCCAGGTGGTCTTTCAGCTGCGCCCTGGTTAAAAACTGATCACTTAAAACCTGGATGGCATCCTGCCGCTGTAAAATTTTTTCTGTCGATAATAAAGGCGCCTCAATCCATTCGCGCAGCAGGCGGCTTCCCAGCGCAGACTGGGTTTTATCCATAAATGACCAAAGAGACTGGGCTTTGGGATCGGCAGACAACGAGCGCGTCAATTCCAAATGGCTTCGTGTTTCTGGATCCAGGATCATGCTGGCTGGTGGAAACAAAGGGGTCATGACGGAAAGATGATCAGCATGCTGCTTTTGCGTAGCCTGTAAATAGCCGAGCAAAACTTCCAGTCCATTTCTTAGAAGTGGATCAGCCAGTGGAAGCAGGGCTTCATCTTCAGGGGCCAAAGGCTGTGCCTGCTGGACAGAAAACAAAAAGCGGTCTTGGGCTTCAAAGGCTTTCTGCCAGGTTTTATCCAGGGATCGTGGAGCGATGACTTCTTTAATTCCATATTCATTGATCATCGCTTCTACAGCACTGATCGAGCGGTCCATGGTTAAATAACGAAGTTCACCCGTCGAAAGTTCACAAAAAATCAGCAGCGCCCTTCTCGAATCCAATGCGACCAGTCCAAGGTAGTTAACAGCCTTTTTTCCCGCCTCTTCATCTAAGATCGTACCGGGTGTTACAATCTGAATAATCCCGCGATCTACTAATCCCTTGGCTTGCTTGGGATCTTCTAACTGTTCACAAATTGCAACTTTATACCCTTTGCGAACCAGTTTATTGATATATGTTTTGGCAGCTCGAAACGGAACCCCGCACATGGGTACTTTCTCTTCAACGCCTGCCGAACGCCCCGTCAGGACGAGATCGAGTTCTCTTGAAGCAGTCAAAGCATCATCAAAAAACATTTCATAAAAATCGCCCAGCCGATACATAACGATCGTATCTGGATTTTCTTCTTTAAGCTGCAGATAGTGCTGCATCATCGGTGTGTATTGTGTTTTATCCATAGACATCCCTTTCATTCTATTTCAGTCAAAATTCAGGATTTTTCAGTATCATAGTGAGTGACTCCAATCGATGTGAAATCACGAGTGGTTTCGGTTATTCAAATCTATCGAGCGACAGGCTGTCTGTCTTCGTAAGGAATGAGCCATTTCTTGTGAAAACAAAGCTGCATCTGGATCAAGTCTATTCTGCTTTGAAGCTCCACCTGATTCTCTTGTTTTCAGTCCCTCTTGAGCCAATTGACTTGCAAAAACCCTCTTTCGTTGTGCCTCTTCAAACTGCTCCTTTTAGCCTTGTGTTTTCAGCTTCCCTCTTGGCTCCAAACCAGTGCATGCCTGGAGGGACTGGATCTAAGGTTTTCACGATCTGGATTTCAATTCAATTGTTCCACAGTTTTTCAAGCAACAGACTCTTTGGATTCAACGGCTTGAATTAAAACCAAGAAATTCGATTTCAATTCCAAACCAAAAACATGATTGAAGTTTAAAATATTGAATCCGATTCCTGTAAGAGGAAGGAGAATTTCTTGATATTCTGACAGAACTGGAATTTGAAATTGAAAGCAAATTCTGGTTTGAATCATTGAAGACTTGCCATGCAGTGCCGCATTGGCTTTTCGTCAAAGAAATGATCCCGAGCCTTAATGGCCGTTTCCAGCCCCGTCAGTGCTCTTTATGCTTCCGCTTCATCTCTTTGCGCTGGACTTCATCATAAAACTCAATTGCGAGCCTCTGGAAGGCTTATCGTATAAAAATGAATCTGACTTGAAAGGAATTCTGATCATGAAACAAACTCTTCAGATTGGCCGGAAAACAATTCGCTGCGATTTTGGATTTATCTTGATCTTGATCGTTTTGTTTATGACGAGTTGTTTTGCGATCTATAACTCATTCAACTTAATTCGAAATGGATCGGGAAGTTACTATCTGCGCCGTCAAATCATGTGGTATGCGGTCGGTTTTGCGACTTTAATCCTGATTTCCCGATTTCAAAACAAAGCTCTCTATCGCTATATTCCAGATGTGTATAAATACTTGATGTACGTCCTGGTCTACTTGCTGCTATCCAAGCTGTTATTTCGCTTTACTGGACATAACCTTCCCTTTGCTTCTCCGGTCAATGGGGCTTACTCCTGGCTGCAGATTCCGGGAATTGGCTCTTTCCAGGCCAGTGAATTCATGAAGGTTGTTTTGATTTTGAAAACCTCGCTCATCATTGCTGATTTTCAAAAGAAACACCATCGTCCGTCCTGGAAAAACGATCTGGCCATGTTTTGGGAAATCGCCAAATGGGCTGTCCCGCCCATGATCTTGATTCTATTAGAACCAGATACCGGCTTGTTTATCATCACCGGCTTTACCCTTGTTGTTCTTGTTCTTTGTTCTGGTGTCCGCCCTGTTTATTTATGGGTTGTTATTGGACTGGTGATTGTTTTGTTTGGTGGTTTTTTCTATCTGTACTTCTATCAGCATGATTTATTGACTTCCATCGTTTCAGACTATCAATTGCGAAGAATTGATGCCTGGCTCTATCCGGAGCACAATATTTTAGGGTCCTCCAACCAGCTTTACACTGCCCTGCTTTCTTTGGGATCGGCTGGCCTGACAGGTCATGGCCTGCAGGCCAATATCATCGCCATTCCAGAAGCCCATACCGATTTTATTTTTGCGGCCTTTGGCCAATGTTTCGGACTGCTGGGAACGACGTTTATTTTAGCGATTTGTATGTGGCTGGATTTGTACTTATGCAAGATGGCCTACAACTCCCGCAATACGGCCAACCGCTTGATTATAATCGGCACGATTGCCATGCTGCTTTACCAGCAGATCCAGAATTTAGGCATGATCGTCGGTCTGGTTCCGATCACTGGAATCACTCTGCCGCTGATTTCTTATGGTGGTTCGTCCACTCTGTCGTATTTCATTCTATTTGGCTTGATCATGAATATGTCGCCGCTCTCAAGCAGGGTGGTTAAAGTCCGGATCAATCTCAAAAAGATGGTTCAAAAACTCTCAGCGCAGGTTAAAACAAAGAAATCTGAAAATCAGATTTCTTAAACCGCTGATTTGGAGGTGAATGCTTGATTTTTTCATCTGAAAATCATTGTTTACAGTCATCAAAAATCTGAATACCTGATCAATCACATGAGAGTCTGAAATCCAGCCCTTCAACATAAGGCCTTCGTTTCAAACAAAAAGACTGAATAATCCTTTTTAAAAAAGGTTCTTCAGTCTTTTTAAATACGAGTATGGACGGAATCTGACAAACTGCACGCATTTATTCGAAAGATGGATAACCACTTTCTGTGCTTCTTTTAATCGCTTTGTCTCCAAATGGTCATAACAAAGCAAACTGTGCTTCAAAGACTGACCGCGGATTTCAATTACCCGATCCTGCTTAAGGAGATAGGGAGAGACCATTGAATGCTGGTTGATATGGGAAACAGGCATGATCTGCGTTAATTCCATGATGTTCAAACCATCATCCACTACCGCTCCACCTAGTGAGCGGTTGGCAGCAGTGCTTCCAGCCTGTGTCGAAACGCAGATTCCAGCACTGCAAATGGTTTCAAAATATTCACCATCAACATAAATATCGTAATAAACGGTTGTCGTAAATGACCCCAGCCGGATTTCATTGAGGGCTCGATAGGATTTTTTATCATCCACTACCGCTTCAATCAATGGATACGATTCAATAACAGGCTTTTGATCATGCAAATCCTGGATGAATTCCCGCACGTCATCCTTTGTGTAATCTGTAAAGAAGCCTAGGGTACCTGTATGGATCCCTACAAAGACCAATTGATCGAGTTTTTCTTCGTATTGGTGGATTGCACGCAGAATTGTGCCATCTCCTCCAATGCAGACAACGATCTGAGGTGATTCTTCATCAAACTTGTCATGAAATTCATCAATCATAATCCGGTTTAACTTTACGGCAAGTTCCCTGGAGAAATCGTCATCGCGGGTATAGACGCTAAAACGCATATCCTCATCCCCCCTTTTTTGAAATCCATTAGCAAGAAAAATTCGATTTATCCGGTTTAGTTTGAAAATCCCAATTATCCGCGTGCATTGTATCATGTTAAAAGGAAGTGATGATTATATGAACGATCAAGAACGCGAACTGAAGATCCTCATCAGCAAGGATCAATACGACAAACTCGAAAACCTGTATCCTTTTGATATTTGCCGCGAACAAATCAATACCTACTATGACAATACCGCAGGTGATTTAAAACAACGACAGATGGGACTTCGCATCCGCCAGATCCCCAAACAAAATGGCAAATGTGAATATATTCTTACACTGAAAGCGCCATTGGATTCGATAACGAAACATGAGTATGAAAGAGTAGTAAATGCTCCAACGCTCGATCAACTCAGTATAGAGACGAAAGACTGGTTAGAAGAGAAACTGGATCATGTCGCTCCATTGGCTGACTTCCGTCCGATTTTGAAAACCAGAACAATCCGAAAGATCTATGAATTACCAGAGGCTGAGTTTTGCCTGGATTACACTGAATTCGCTCACCACAGCGACTACGAAGCTGAATACGAGTATACAAAGGATCATGATGGGATTGCTCAGTTCAACGCTCTGCTCGCGCCAGCAGGCTTGAAATATGAAAAAAACTGCCCCAGCAAACTGGCAAGGGCAGTCATGGATCAAGATAAAGAGAATTTATGAGTCAGCCGATAGAAGAAGGATTTAGAATTATATTCTTCTTCTTTTTTTCTGTATTCAGATAACTGCGATTCTAGATCTTCTTTCTGGGTGTTTACTTCTTGCTTTTCGTCTTGCAGCATCTGATTTTCAGTTTTTAAAGAACTGATTTCTTCGGATTGTTTCAGAATCTGATCTGATTGTTCAGTGATCTTTGAATTCTGCTCATCTAATTGATGGGTCTGCTCATTGATCTTCGTATCCAATTCTGTGATCTTTTCATCTTTGGTTTTCTGTTCAAGCAGGAAAGTCTGTTGAGATTTATCTAATTCCAGTTTCAGACGTTCATTATAAAGGATTTCAAGGTTTGCGATTGTTTTGTCTTTTTCCTGGAGCAGTGCATTCAGTTTGTCAATCTCCATTCGCAGTTCAGTTTCTACCGTAGAGATTTCCTGCTTTTCTTTTCGGAAGTATGTAGAAAGCTTTTCAACCCCCTCAGCTTTAATCGTAATACGCTTGGTTTCTGGGTTTTTGAACTTCCAGCCCTTATCTGGATAATTTTTCACCAGCTTTGCGACAGCCTTATCCACGGTGTTTCTGGATTTGTTGAAATGTTGGCAGATCTGGGCAATGTCCATATCATAATAGACATCAATTGGTGAGTTTTGTTCAGCCAAAGCTTTTCCTCCTTCCTTCAAAATTTCAGATACAGTCGAGATTATATCACAGCTCAAAAATCTCGCCTAACAAATATTATGAATAGATCCTGATTTTCATATGCCCTACCATTTTAAGGAGTGTAAGGCCCAAAAGCAAATCCCACTCTTTAAGAAATTTTTCCAATCTAAAGCTCCACTTTGCTTTTGAATCTATCGCTCCATAATTGTTTGTGAAAAATCAATCTGAATTTCGTGTGATTGCTCACAATTACAGATTAGAGTTCAATTTTTAACTTTGAAGCAAACTGTTTTTTTCTTTCGATAAGACTTTCTTCTTGCTTTAAACGAGAAATACCTTTACGTCTATTTCTGAAATTCATATTCTTAGATACCATAGCTCCTACCGTTTGTTTCCTTCTTGTTTTTACTCCACTGATTTTGATCTGATCAGTCCGATGTTCCAACTTCAACTTACTTATCTATACGATTTATATTTCAGAAAGTCATATTCCCTTAATCCTATTCTGATTCTGCAAGCCAAAGACAAGTTGAACCCTGATCATCGTTATGGATCGAAATTTACCAAATTTTTACCTCACTCATGTGATTGCTCATATTTGATAAAAAACGAAATAGGATTTTAAAAATCCAAGGAGATATTATGTTTATGACTTTCAGATCATTAGCTGAAGAAATTGAGGTTTTAAAGGAAAACGAAGAAATGTGAATAAACTGGGCAGCATAAATTCTATTTTTCTCGATAGGATTAAAATATGAATTTTGCCAATAGAATATTGGCACATAATCTGATTTGCGGATTAGGTCAGATTATGTTCTTTAAAGAAAGTTGGATCATTTCTTCTTCTTATCTCCTTGATCAGATTCTATTCATATTCATTTCTCACGAAACCTGAAAATAGGAAATTAAGGGGAAATTCTGCCCTGATTGAGCTCAAATCACAGGCAATGGGGGCTCAAAATCCTCATTTTTACCTTTTGTTTCAGATTTTAAGGATACAATCCACAATTTTTCATCTCGCTTTCCTTAAATATCGATAGGATTTTAGATTGTAATGTTCTGCTGAATCTGTCAGATCTTATGGAGCTTTATCATTCTAATCTTTAAAGGTATTTGCAGGCTACAAATGGGATATAGGATTGTTTCCCAAATATTCCGATAAGAATGAAACCGTATATGAATATTCAGTTGATTATATTTAGAATCAGGTGATTTCAGATTGCTTTGAAATCCAGGAAAATAAGCAAAAAAGTCCAACCCTGCTGCGGTATTGGACTTTATTTTCTATTATTTTCTTTTCGTATGATTACTCAGGTTTCTCTTTTTGACGACCCGATAAAGCTTTAGATAAGGTTCTAGGGTCCGTATAGTCCAGCTTTCCTCCAAACGGAATTCCATAGGCTAGTTTTGTGACTAAAACCTGATTTTCCAATAATCGAGTCAGATACATGGCGGTTGTTTCCCCCTCCATCGTCGGATCAAGAGCTAAAATTACTTCGTTTACATTTGAATTGATTCTTTTTTCTAGCGAAGGGATATTCAGTTGGTCAGGCAGAATTCCTTTTGGAATGTTAATCGCGCCATGAAGAACATGATAGACCCCATTGAACTCTCCTAAATTTTCGATGGCATAGAGATCTTTTTCTGACTGAACAACGCAGATCTGGTTATGATCTCGATCTGTATCTGAGCAGATATTACATACTTCATTTTCTGACAAGTTTCCGCAGATTTTGCATTGTTTCAGTTTATTCACATCTGCAATTGCTTTGGATAACTGCTTTTGCTGGTCGTCGGACCATCCAAGAATGCTGAATGCCATCCGCTCAGCACTTTTCATCCCTACACCTGGCAGTTTATGGAGTTCTAAAATCAAATTTTCAAAAGTTGGTGGATACATTCTTTTCCTTCTTTCTAATGTGATTGTGAAAACCAGACTCCGTTTTATGAAGTCTATTCCTATTCAAAATCGATCTGAATTTTCCATTGGTTGAAGCGGAACGGTATCTTCTCAATCCGACTTTATAATCATCGAACAGAACGGGAAAAGGATAAGCCATTCCTATTCTATTTTTGAGTTTCATCTTCAAATCCACTCAGTCATCTTGAATGGTCAGGTTCTCAAACCTCTTTTTCAATTGTTCTTCAACTGGAATTTCTTCTGTTGTTGATGGGAGCAGCACTTCGATCATTGCTGCACTTGGTAGTGTCTGAGCGGCTGATCTTTTCTTATAAGCTGAAAAAAGATTCGCAACTTCATCCATTGTAATCGCAAATACTTTTTTAGGTTTTCCTAGTAATTGATTGGTAAAAGACTCATATCCCAGTGACTGTTCTAATCCATTAATGTTGTCTTTGACCAGAACGCTTTGAACTCCTAAAAGTATGTAATTACTGCCGCTCGCTGCAATCCTGGCTCCACTCATCGACTTGGCAAATTTCGCAAATTCCAAGTCGGTCAGATACTTGCCTCCATTCTTCATATGATCCAGATCACTGGTCTTCTCCGCTTTCGTTGCGCCAACCAGCAAACTAAGAAGGAAGTCTTCCGAAAACCTGAATTCAGATTGATGGTTTTCGGCCTTTTCTGATGTTTCACGTGAAACATTCATATTCCAGAACTGTTTGGCCAGATCGGGTTTCTTCTCATTTTTTACTATATTTATCGTTTGCGGATTTGATTGAATCTTACCATCAGATTTTTGTTCAGATGGATTCTGAACTGGGGGCTGCTTTTCATACCTGGGAAGATTCATTGGTTTTGAAGCAGGATAGGGAGCAGTCTGGACAAGAGTCTGTGGTTTCCATAATGCGTTTTTAAGCAGAATGGTTTCAATGTAGTCCATAACATTCGAAGAATAGGCGAGCTTATTATAGAGATTCATCAAGTCATTGAGAATCTGAATCCGTTTATCGACTGGCTGTGGCAAAAAAGACTTCTCAATCACTTGTTTTCGCTTTTCAGAAATTAAATTGGTCTGAGCGGCCATTTCTTGAAGCAGGGAATCTTTATAAAGGGAAATCAAATCCGCTGTGAATCGCTTCATGTCCATTCCCTTGTTCTCAATGACCTTTAAGGATTCAATTGCATCATTGGCCTTTTCTGGAGTCAGGTTTTCAACAAGGTTTCCAATCTCCTCTGGCTGAACGACTCCATAAATCTCTCGTACATCGTCGATCGTTAAATGGTCCTGCTCATAGGCAATACATTGATCCAGAATAGACAGGGCATCTCTCATTCCGCCGTCTGCCAGTTCAGCAACCAGTGAAAGAGCTTCTTCATCCGCATTGACCGATTCCTGCTGACACACGTAACTCAGGCGTTCTTGAATATCCCTATGACTGACTTTCGAGAAGTCGTAACGCTGGCAGCGGGAAAGAATCGTAGGCAGAACCTTATGCGGCTCTGTTGTTGCGAAGATAAAAATCACATGGGCTGGAGGCTCTTCGATCGTCTTGAGCAGGGCGTTAAAGGCCCCAGATGTCATCATGTGGACTTCGTCAATGATATAAACTTTATACTTTCCTTCTAATGGCGCATAGCCAACACGGTCGATTAAAGAACGGACTTCATCTACACCATTATTGGATGCCGCGTCGATTTCGATAATATCCGGATGTGTTCCAGATAAAGAAAGACGGCAGTTCTCACACTCCATGCATGGGGGATTTTCGCCGGTACAATTCAACGTCCGGGCAAAGATTTTGGCGATGGAAGTTTTTCCCGTTCCCCGGGGTCCACAAAATAAATAGGCATGAGCAATTCGATTTTTTGAAATTGCATTTTTCAGTGTTTGTACAATATGTTTCTGTCCTACTACATCATCAAACGAAGCAGGACGATATTTTCGATAGAGGGCTTGATAGGCCATTACTGCTCTCCTCCTTTCTGTGTATTCTCATCCAGGGGCGTTTCCAGGCAGTTTGAGAATGAAATACTTTGTTGAGGGGTATTGGTAGAAGTTTCACTGGAATCCGCCAGTACTGAAAATAAACTTGGATGGCCGTGATCAGAACAGCATTCTTCTCCCTCATTTGCTTCTGTTTGACGGAGCTTTTTTTTCAGCTTTTTCTTTTGCCGTTTAGCCCTGAAAAAGTCTTTCAAGATTTTTGAACACTCATCTTCCAGAAGCCCCCCCTCAAAGTCAGGATGATGATTCCATTGAGGAAGTTCAAACAAATTGGTTACTGACCCGACTGCCCCACCTTTAGCATCAAAAGCCCCAAAATAAACCTTTCTTACTCGGGATTGAATAATCGCCCCAGCACACATTGGACATGGTTCCAAAGTGACATATAAGTCGCAGCCTTCCAGCCGCCAGGAACCAAGCTTTCGACAAGCTTGCGCAATAGCCATCAATTCAGCGTGCTCCAATGAATTCTGTTTGGTCTGCCTTCGGTTATACCCACGGCCGATGATTCGACCTTCATGAACGATTACGGCTCCAACAGGAACTTCATCCATTACTTCTGCTTTTTGTGCGAGCCGAAGAGCACTCTTCATATACTTTTCGTTTACGTTTTGCATCATTAGTCCAATGATAACAAAACCATTCTGTTTCGTGTGTTGTTTTAAAGATTGAGAAGAAACATGAATAGGAACTGAAGACCCAGATTCAAAAAGCGAGAAATGGGTTGGGTTTCAACGAGAATAATCTTGGGCAAAATTGAAAAAAGACGATTTTGGATTGGATACTTGCTTTTCAACTCGATAATTGCATCGTCAGCTTTTTATTCTATTCTCCATCTGTTTTGCCACTCCCAACCGAGATTAAACTACGCTCATGGTTTATGAGAAGTTAAAATTTAAGCTGAAATCCAAATAAGGATTCGCGGGAATATGAATCGTTGCAAAGAAGATGGACCAGTAAAAATGGTTTGAGATTGGATCCAAGTGATGATTTTTCGAGCGCAAGAAAGGATGAGAATCATGATATGAGATGAGAGATCCAAATTGTAGATTGAAAAAGACGAATCGAGAAAGGGAAATGACAGCAAATCCATACTCTTTCACTTTAATTTCACGTGAAACTATCGTTATCATCATTTTGTATACTTAGTGTTTTTAACTGATTCCCAAAATTGAAACAAATGGTTATATATGTCGTCATAGTCGTGATAGAGCAATGATGAAAGACAAATTCACTTTCAACAAAAGAAGGTGACGTCCTAATCGCACTTAGCGATCTAGCTAAGAAACATTACCACTCAGGTGAAGCAGCAGGGAAAAATATTCATAAGAATTCCTTAATCAGAACGCTTGAAGCTCATGGATTATTGGTCGATGACTCTGTTGATATACCAA
>JADGIS010000139.1 GCA_015233825.1 Erysipelotrichaceae bacterium RD49 | reverse complement strand
TAGTTTCTGAATGAATAGACATAGCGAACCTCCTTTTGGGAGAAATTCTAACATGTCATAAAAAGAAAGCTTCAGAACTCAGATGTTATCTTGTGTTAAACAATCAGTTAGATTAGGGACTATTCCTTAACTATCTGGCCGCTGCCTTTGGCAGTGCCATGATTACTTTGGTCTATTCACTAGTTGATATGCAGTGGTCGGACAGTCCCAAGGCCCCAATGGGACAGCCGCACTGGCAGTTATTGCACCGCTTTGGAATATTGTTTATAGTCTTGGTCTGCTGATGGGAATTGACGGCTCTGTGCTGCTGAGTTTGGTCAAAGGCCAGAAAACCGGCGATAACCAGAAAGCCAATACCTATTTCAGTGCCTCAGTGATGGGGTCAATCCTGTTAGCGGCAGCCGCCTGGGCCGTCTTATTGTGGTTTGAAACATCGCTGCTTCGAATGTTTGGTGCAGATGATGCTTTACTGGATTTGGCCAGATCGTATTTAATTCCAATCAAGTTTGTATTCCCCTTGTTTTTGTTTAACCAGATGCTTGCAGCCTTTTTAAGAAACGATAACGATCCAGCCAGAGCCACCTGGGCGGTGGTGGCTGGGGGAGTCTTTAACGTCGCAGGCGATATTCTGTTTGTTTTTCCGATGAGAATGGGCATTCTTGGCGCCGGGCTTGCGGCAGCCCTTGGGGCAGTGATCTCCTTTGTCTTGATGATGACCCACTTTTTCTCGAAGAAAAATACGCTTGGACTGGTTAAAGTTCATCACTTATGGCCAATATTATCAAAAATTACCGTGACAGGATTTTCGACCTTCTTTATTGATATTGCGATGGGGATTTTAACGATTTTGTTTAACAAGCAGATCATGAAGTATCTGGGCAGTGATGCGTTAGCCGTTTATGGACCGATCATCAATGTCAGTACGATTGTTCAATGCTGCGCGTATGCAGCCGGCCAGGCGGGCTCGGCCGATTTTGTCCATTAACTATGGAGCCCATCAAGTGGATCGCGTTACCCAGACTCTGAAATATGCACTCTATACCACTGCTTTTTTCAGTGTTTTCTGGACAGGACTGAGTTTGGCCTATCCAGAAGGTTATCTCTATCTCTTTATGAAACCGACTGCCCGGATTCTGGAAATCGGGCCGGCTATTATCCGCACCTACTCCTTGTCATTCTTGCTGCTGCCGCTCAACGTCTTTTCGACCTATTACTTTCAAGCGCTTATGCAGCCTAAGGCAGCCTTTATCGTTTCTGTTTTTCGCGGGGTGCTTGTCAGCGGAGCATTGATTCTAATTCTCCCTCATCTGGCGGGTCCGGATTCGATCTGGCTGGCGATGCCAATTACGGAACTTTTGATCGCTGTGTACGTAATGTGGAAAATACACTCTTCCACCAGATCTTTGCATAGCCAGGTACTGTAAGATTGAACTCTATCATTAGTATATATAAAAACATAAAACCGATGCCTTTTCGTCATGGGACAGGCATCGGTTTTATTGCTTTGTTTGAGAGTTATTTCTTATTTTGTTTGATCTTCGGTTTCTTATTGGAGGAGAAAGCAGCTTTTTTATAGAGAGGAACATGAACTTCTGGTTCCGGCTCTTTATAACGGACAACCATCACCAGCATCGCCGCAGTGGAGATGATATCGCTAAAAAAGAAAAACTGAAAGACGGCCAGTACAATCGCCCAGGACTGTACGATGATCTGGCGGCGATACATTGCCACTAAGCAGCAGATCGCAAACAGGGAAGTAAAGGCCAATAGGATCCAGTTAAAATAGCTGAACATTTCTGTACCGCTCGATTTTGCCATTAAGTAGTTGAGAATCAACTCTGGAATGAGTGCAGCTTTGGCGAACAAGGTAAAGGACAATAAATGGCGAAGATCGAATTTCTGCTTAATGGTTGTATACAAGAAAAATAATGCCACAACCATTAAACAGACCATTCCTGTCATGACAGATCCCGCAAAAGAGCTGGAAACACTCAAATAAAACAGATGACAGAACACCACGCTAGCGTATAAGAAAAATCCAGCCCAATTGGTTTTGGTTGCGACGGCATAGGCCAGCATCAATAAAAAGCCAATGAGCAAAGAAGAGTAGCACAAAATTGCCAGCTCTGGCGTTGAAACAAAGCCCAGCATCAACGAACACAACAGAACACTGATTTGTGCCAAATAATAGAGAACTTTTTTCATAAAAATAAAATCCTTAAACAATCTTGAAACGGCAATGGCCATCAGAACTACAATCCAGGATCCAAATGGTCCGGCTTGAAACATCAGTTCGTTCCAGCCTGCACAAACCGTATTCTAACATTTCAACAGGACTTATCCTTTTCCATCCAAGATTTTGGCATTTTCTTTCGCTGAAATGACCGAAACAAACGATCTTCGCTTTTCAAAAAGCTTTCACATATTGCTTTCGATCCTACATTTTGCAAAGGTATAGATAACTTTTAAATCCTTGATTGCGAAGTTTGAACCAACAATTTTTCAGGTGGGCACACTGCCGATTTTCCTTATCAAAGATCGATAAAATAGCAGTATGAATACTACCCGCCCTGATGAAAAGCTGGCTTATGATCCCGCTTTAAGCAAAAAAATCGAAGACATGATCCATGAATTGGAGACTGCCAATACCCAGGAAAACATTCTTAAGCTGATCGATGTATTGCGAGAATTTGTTGGTTCCGGGCAGTGCTTTTATGTTCCGCTGGTACCGAAGTCCAGCGAAGATCTTCTGACCATCCCCAAACTGAATTTAGGAAGAATGACGACCGGTGAACAGCCAGAGTACCGGAAAGTCGAAATGAATCGCGGCGGTATTGCCTATACAGTCTTTACCAGTCATGAGGAGATGGAACTTGGACAGCCGACTGATTATCAATTGGTTCCGGCTGTTGAGCTGATGACTCTGGCTAAAAACGATGAAGCGTCTGCCGGACTGATCCTGAATCCATGGTCATTGTCTGTTTTACTCAATAAAGATTTGTTAAAAGTGGTTCTAAACGGTCAAGAGGATCTTGACGAAGAAGAACCCGAAGAAAAAAACACGTTGTTTATTGATCACGGCGAATGCTGTGATCAGGATGTGGAGATTGTGGTCAATGCCGCTTATATCCCGTTTGATTTTAATGAGCCCTGCTCAATCGCCCTGGCCAAGGCAGCAGGGGATGAAATCAAGAATATTTGTTTTGATCTTCCGGCACCAAAACCAGGAACTGTCGTCATCACCGATGCTCCCAATCTGAAAGCGCAGAAAATCTTTCATGCGGCCCTTCCAATGGAGGAAACGGAAAGTTCATTAACCGCATTTATCTCCAATCTGCTCACTTTAGCCAGCAATGCTGGTGCCCGTTCCATTGCTCTGCCTGCAATTGGCAGTGAAGAAGGCGATCTTGAAAGTGATATTCCGTTTGCGGTGATTGCGGCAGCGGCGTGGTTTAATACCCATCCTAGTTCGACGATGAGTGTTACCATTACCTGCCGAAAAATTGAGACATACAAAAAGTTTGTATCCTATTTATTTGGATAATCCATAAAGAATGACCACCATGCCTGACTCTCAAGAGCCAGGCGTTTTTATTTTCTGAAAATCAATGGCTGATAGCAGTCTGTAACAGATTTGGCCAAAAAAGCGGGGTTCAAAAATCAATGAACAGAAAAGCAAGCCGATCCATTTTGCCTTAGTCTGAAAAGAAAAAACCAAAACCAGAAGGCTGGCTGGGCTTGCTCTAAGGGAACTGCACCAATCAGGACTGGATTTGGGTTTAGAAGATTTCGCGGAGATTAAAACTGTATTTGAACCAACCGTCCGGGTTGAAGGATGCCTGCTCATTGAACAGCTTTTAAAGATTGTAAACCAAGCCGATAAATTCTAATGGCTTATCGCTGTTGTTTTCCATGGAATGGTATTGGCCGTCTTCAATCGTGCAGATATCGCCTGCGGTAACTGTCGTTCGGCTTCCGTCATTGTCTACAAAGGTTCCTTCACCTTTGAGAATGTAATAGGGCTCTGTTTCACCAAGATGGCGGTGCCAGCCAATCGAGCAGCCGGAATCTAAAACAACACGCGCATATAAACGACCTGCTTTGCCGAGTTCCTCTTTGGTTTGAATGTGATAAAGCTTGGTGGTGCCTTTGCCGCCCATCAGATGTTCAACAGGTGTGCAGACTTCTTTTCGAATCATAGAAAAATCCTTTCTGAAACCACGTTTCTTTAGAGTTGCCTTGTCTTTCAGTCTACAACGAAAATCATTGATTACAAAAGATTGCAATCCTTTAATTGACTAAGACGGAAGACTATACCAAGGAGCAAAGCGATGGATCAACTAATGCCTATTCAAAATAAGGATGGCTGATTTTTCAACTGACGATAGAAATGACAGCCCGGTAGAAAGTGGAGCGAAGGGTGCTTTTTCTTGAAAGGCGTTACATTAAAAATCCGTGGATAAAATTCACATAGTTTGGCCAGAGGACAACAATTCCAATTGCAATTTGAGTCCACCTTGACTATTCTGCTAGAGACACAGGCAGCCGATCCCCAGGAAGGCAAGCCACAGATGTGTCCAAAATGCCTTCGGGCCAGTCTTTATACATCGTATTCATGAGGAAACGAAAGTAGAGGAGTTATATGAAACGCAATCAAAAAACAAAGAACATGGCATTGTTCGCGATGTTTTTGGCTATTGAACTGGTGCTGCTCAACACCCCGCTGGGTTACATTCGCACCCCGCTCTTGTCCATCACGCTGATGCATATCCCTGTTATCGCCGCTGGAATCTTGATGGGTCCGGCTTATGGTGCTGCACTGGGTCTTGTCTTCGGCCTAACTTCAGTGTGGAATGCCACAATGAGTCCAAGCGCTGCATCCTTTGTCTTCTCGCCATTTGTAACGATTGGCGGAATCTCCGGCAACTGGACATCACTTATCATTGCTCTGGTTCCACGAATCTTACTCGGCTATCTGGCTGGAATCTTCTTCCGGTTATTTAATAAAAAATTCAACCGCCCATTGGCAGCCTTGTTTGCAGGCATTCTGGCAACATTCTGCCATACTTTAATGGTTTTAGGTCTGATCTATCTGTTATGGGGTCCGCAATACGCTACTGCAATCGGTCAGTCGCCCGATACACTGCTGATGTACCTGTCTTTAGTGGTCGTCACCAATGGTCTTGGTGAAATGGCAGCGGCCGGCCTGGTCAGCATGGCTTTAGCGAAGGCGATTAAGCCAACCATGGTTGGAACTGTAACAAATTCGAAAAATAAAAACGTTGATGACCAAGCTCAGGCAAAAGGTGTTGCTGCTTAATTGTCAATCGAATCCGCTCCATATATCACAACTGAATACTTAATCAAGAGAGATGCTGGGATCTCTCTTTTCTTTTTGCCCTTTGGTGAGTCCCTGGTGATTTCTGAAAGCAAGATTTGCTCAATCGATAAACAAGCTGCCTGGCTTGTGTAGAGGATGCAGGGGATTGAGTCAACTTGAATACCTAGGCGAGAATGTGAAAACGGTCAGATTTTCAAAAAATCGAGATGAATTTGGACAAGGTTATGTGCTCAAAAAAATTATGTCTAAAAATGTAGAAATTAGAAATCGAATAGAAGTAGAGATTAGAAATCGAATAGAATAGAATAGAATAGGAGCAGAATATAAAAACCTTAATCCCTCTGAGAGATTTCATGCTACAATTTTGCTGATATGAAACGTATTCATACACACGTTCTAACAGGAGGAGATTAGGAATGTTAAAAGGAATTGCCGCATCAGCAGGCGTTGCGACCGCTAAAGCCTACAAGCTTGTGTCGCCTGTTGTTGTAATTGAAAAAAAGACAAACGTGAATACAGCTGAAGAAGTAGAAAAACTCGACAAAGCGCTTGCTAAGACGATCACCGACATTGAAGGTGTCAAAGAACGTGCCGCTAAACGTCTTGCACCTGAAGAATTGGAAGTGTTCGACGCTCACTTGATGATGGCCAATGACCCAGAACTTACCGGCCAGATGAAATCCATGATCGAAAGCGACGGCGTAAATGCTGAATATGCAGCTGACCAGGTTTCCAACATGATGATCAGCATGTTCGAATCGATGGACAACCCCTACTTCAAAGAAAGAGCTGCTGACGTCAAAGATGTTACCTACCGCTTGAAATGCAATCTGCTCGGTCTTACAATTCCAGATCTGAGTGCAATTGATGAACCAACAATTATCGTGGCTCATGACTTAACCCCATCTGATACCGCCCAACTCAATGAATTTGTAAAAGGATTCGTAACAGAAATCGGTGGCAAAACAAGTCACTCTGCCATCATGGCCAATTCTCTTGAAATTCCTGCAGTCGTTGGTACTGCTGGTGTTCTGGACGAAGTGAACTCGGGTGATGTGATCGGCATGGACGCTCTGGATGGTGAAGTTTTCATCAACCCGGACGAGGCAACAATCACCAGACTAGCGGAAAAAGAAGCTGCTTATAAAGAAGAAAAGAAAGCACTCAAAACACTCGTCAATGCAAAATCCATCACCACTGACGGCCACGAAGTGGAACTGGCCGGCAACATCGGAAGCGTAAAAGATGCTGAACAGGTCGTTGCAAACGGTGGTGAAGGTGTGGGTCTGTTTCGTACTGAATTCCTCTATATGGATAATGACCACTTCCCAACAGAAGAAGAACAGTTCGAAGTGTATAAAGCCGTTCTGGAAACGATGAAAGGCAAAAAAGTGGTTGTCCGCACACTCGATATCGGCGGTGACAAGAAGCTGACTTACTTCGAATTCCCAGAAGAAATGAACCCGTTCTTAGGCTATCGTGCTATCCGTCTTTGCTTAGACCGCACCGATATCTTTAAAACGCAGTTAAGAGCATTATGCCGTGCTTCCGTTTACGGAAAACTGTGCATTATGTTCCCAATGATTGCTACCATCAACGAATTCAAGGATGCTAAAGCTCTGTTTGAAGAATGCAAAGCTGAACTCATCGCTGAAGGTGTTGCTGTTTCCGACGATATCCAGGTCGGTATGATGGTTGAAATTCCAGCAGCAGCTGTATTGGCCGATGAATTCTCCAAATACGCTGACTTCTTCTCCATCGGTACAAACGACTTGATCCAGTACTCCATGGCAGCTGACCGTATGTCGCAGAAAGTGGCTTACCTCTATCAGCCATACAACCCAGCTATCCTGCGTCTTGTTAACATGACCATCCAGGGTGCTCACAAGAACGGCAAATGGGTTGGCATGTGCGGTGCAATGGCCGGCGAACCTTATGCTGTACCAATCCTGCTTGGACTTGGCCTGGATGAATTCTCCATGTCGGCAACCCAGATCCTGAAAGCACGTAAAGTTGTCAATGGCCTGAGCTTTGAAGAAATGAAAGACCTTGCTGCAAAGTGCCTGAATATGGATACTGCCCAGGAAGTTCTGGACTACGTAAAAGCAGAAGTTGATAAAAAGTAATCTTCTCATTGTAATTTGAATCCCAATCCCGATTCGCAGATGACGGATTGGGATTTTTTTGTTTGATCCTCCACCAAAAGAAATAGCACCACTCGCCGCGACCCCTAATGATGAAAATTGGGAGCCTGATGACGTAACCTTCTGCTTTTACTATAATGTTGCGCGTGAAGAACTTTGAGCACGTTCTCTTTAGTTACAGAT
>JADGIS010000138.1 GCA_015233825.1 Erysipelotrichaceae bacterium RD49 | reverse complement strand
GGTCGCAATGCGCTTTGATGGCTGAATCATTTCTGGTGCTTTGTCTTGCCGCATCAATGATAGCATGCAAACAGGCGAAAAAAGTTTTTGAAAAACGCTTGACCTTTGGAGGGAAATCAGGCATTATCCGGAGTTTGACAGTTTTGTGAACGTAAAAAGGTGATATAAACTTTATATAAAGTAAATATAACCTTTTTAATTTTCTGTTTTTTTGAAAAATGTGGTCAATTTTCTCTTTTTCTTTGATTTTTTTATGATCTGCTCCATCTGGTCCTTCGTTAAATACACTTTATTTAAGGGCAAATCGTATGTTTTCACTAGATCATCCATCAAATACGAAGGATGTAGAGTTGGTGAATATCCTTGATCATCATAGAGCTGAGTAACACGGTAGTCTCGTAGCACATCGAGGATGTTATCCAAGGTATATTGGTTGTCCAATGACTTCTCTAAAATTTTAACGACAAGAAGGGCGATAAAACAAATCAGAAAGTGCCCCTTAATTCGTTCAGGACTTCTTACATAGACTGGTCGAGCTTCAAGATTGGTTTTTAAAATTCGAAAGGCCATTTCAATCTGATATCGCTGCTTGTTTACGGCTAGAATCGTATCGACGCTTGCTCCTTCCAATTGCGTAGCCAGGGAATAAAAGCCATCATACTTTTCCTCTTGAGCAATCTTTTCTTCGTCTATTTCATATTCAGTCAAAGTTGCAACTTCGCCATCTTTAGTTATATCTGTACGGGAAATCAACCGTGCTGGGTCCGTAGCTCTTTTACGATTTCCGTATTGTTTCAATTTCTTTAAAGCTCTGCGGATGTGATCTTGTCGAAGGGTTTTTAGATAATGAGCATACTTGGGAGAATAAGTTACAATGAGACGTTCTTCTTCTCCATCATTGTTCAATCTCCAAATTTCACGGTAATAAACTGTACCATTCTTAGGAGACTGGTCTATATCATCGAACAAAATGGTCTTCTCAATCATTCTGTTGAGCGTTTTATCGAAGAATTTATACTTCCACTTTTGGGTCCTATCAAGATCCAGGCATTTGGCCTGCAGATCCTCTGGAAGTTTTTTAATGGATTGAGTGACAATATAAGAACTAGGAAAGCTATAAGATTTGAGTGCTTTTTTGATGTTGTTGCTACCTAATCCGCCGTCAGCGCAATACACAAAACTTCCAATCTTATATTTACGGTGAATTTCATTGAAGGTTTCACGATTTATAGAGATCTGTTCACTTTGATTTCCTGGAAAAATTGACATTCGCACTGGAATATCATCCGAATCAATAAACAAACCCATTTGAACAAGCGGATTTGGCCGATGCTCTTTTGAAACACCATATCGTCGTATTCCAGCTTTCGGCTTAATGATGTAATCCATATCGGTTAGAAGCTGAATTTCTTCTTCCGTTAGGTCTTGTTCCTCGATTTCAAAATAGAAATTTGTGCAATCGTAATATAAGACTTCGGTATTACGGCCGTTTAGTAATTCGTGGCTGCTTTTGAACAATTCCTGTTGGATCAATTCAAAATTAGCTCCAAGTAAATCTAGCGCCCGATATACATCATGAAGTTCAAAGTCCCATTTTTCCAAAAATGATTCTCTCTTGGTCCATGCATGACGTTTAGACCCTGGATTCAGTATTTGTGAATAGACTAAAAAACAAACTACATCACTTAAATTAAACTCAGATCGGGATTTTTCAGATATTTTAACTAGGATTTTTGGCAGTCCTAATGAAGAAAGCAGGGATTGAAGAAAGAGATATCCACCCATTAGGGATACTTGGGAGTTTTCAGGAGAATCGGGACTGATTACTGCGTTGCCAGACATTTTGATGTATCGATCAGCCTGATTAGCTTCTTTTTTCTCAGCGGTCATTTTTTTTACGGTTTGATCAACCCATTGAAGAACTTGTTCTTCTGACCAATTATGTTCTTTCATGAGGTCCGATACTTTTCCAAGCTTGCAGACTTTGCGGGTGCTGGTTTTAGAGCCGACACGATAAGATTCTCGGACATAGATATTTCCGTTTTTATCAATATATTTTTTCATCAGGGCACCTACAGACAGTAGTATACACCGATTTGACCACATTGACCACATTTTTATAAAACATATTTTCACATAAAACTTGTGTTTACACTATATTTAAAGTATATTTTAGATCTTCTGTAACTAAAAACTGTCAAACTCCCGAGCCGTGATGAGTATGACTCCACCAACCCATTTTTAGCCCCGGTGCAAAGGACCACTGAGTTTATCGAAACCTGGCTGAACCGTCATCACGTTCAGACCACGCTGGTTTTAAATCCTGGCAACCATTATGAAGATGTATTGCCAAGAAGTGCAGCTGCCATTGGCTGGATCTTAGACAATCCTTGCGATTAGCAAGCGCTCTGTCCATTGATCTTTGAAAGGGCGAAGTCTGAATGGCTTCGTCCTTTTTATTGGCCGGGGATCAAAAGACCGGCTTGTTTCTGGATTGCTTTTCCAGGATTCACTGTATGCGAAAAAGAAAGCCGGCGAAATCGTAAAATCTCACTTTTTGACTGTCGATTTTTGAGAAGCCGGCCAAATGAAATGAAAAGTTCGTTCAATGGGCTGCTCGTTTTTCATCCAGCAAAGGGATTCAAATGGAGGCCAGGACAAGACGATTCTGCCCATTTGGATAATTTTGGTATCGCATGACGTTCGAGAAAGCGTATGAGAAAGCGAGTTTTTCAGTCTGCCTAACAATCGCAGTGAATTTTCGTATAATTGAACCATCTTCTTGTATGGTCTGATCCCATATAAGAAGGGATAAGAAGTGAATCGCAAGCGTTTGCTTCCAGGACGATTTGCAATGGAAAGCCGCAAAAGCACTCGCCTTGAGCCTGCCAAAAAACAAGCAGGTCCAATCGCGATCTTCTGGCGTCGAACGCTTGCTTGCGAACATGGGTTCGCAATGGAAAGGAGGCTCTGATGCCTGCAATCAAAACCTGGGTCCATAAGATTCAGGCTTTAGGCGAACGGGTCTATCGCCCTTTTTTAAAAATTAAGAATCTGCAGCTTCGCGCTGCATGGGTCAGCCTGGTGCTGACAGCCGTAATCTGGTTTGCGGCCAGCTTGATTATCGGCTTAGCTCCTTTTGGCAATGAGTCGCTTTGCACCAATGACGGCTATGCCCAATACATGCCGTTTTTATCCGAGTTCTGGTCGGTCTTTCGTGAAGGCGGCTCCATGCTTTACTCGTGGCATGGCGCACTGGGTTCAAATTTCTATTTGACGATGGCGTATTATTTGTTTTCGCCTTTCAGTTTTCTGGTGCTGCTCTTTGATAAAGCCCAGATCCCAAGTGCGGCCAATTTGATCATCATCCTCAAAAACATGTTGGTCATCGCCATCATGGCCTGGTATCTGGCTGGCAAGGGGAAAAAGCCGAATGTGGCTTTATCGGTCTCCTGTGCCATGGCGTATGGCTTTGGCTTTTACTTTTTAGGCTATGCCGTCAACTTCATGTGGATGGATTCCATCGCCTTGACTCCGCTGATGCTTTATGGCCTGGAAAGACTGGATACCCGCAAAGGCCGCTGGTTTTACCTGCTTTCTTTAGCAGGCGCGATTTTGATGAACTTTTATATGGGCGCGATTTTATGCATCTTCCTGTTCCTGTACTTTGTTGTGATCGAATGGCGCTGGAGCAAGGAAGGCTGGAAGACTGCCGGCTGGTTTGCAGCCTGCTCAATCTGTGCGGCCCTTTGTGCGGGAATCGTTTTGCTTCCAGTTGTCTATGGGATGTTTGGAGCCAATGCTTCCCGGATGAGCCCGCCCGATTTTGAAGTATTCAATGACTGGAAGTATTTCTTTTCCAGGCTGCTTCCCGATGCCGGCGTGGTCCGCATTACCCACAATCGAGGAACGATTAACCTGTATATGGGAACGGGAGTGCTGTATGGCTGCCTGCTTTATTTCTTTTCCAAGCAGCCTTCGCGCCGGACCAAGTACGGCCTGCTCTTTTTATGCCTGTTGTATCTGGCAGCGACCCAGATCAGCTGGCTGAATTATGCGTTCCATGGCTTTTATATGCAAAGACAGGTCCCCAACCGCTTTGCCTTTCTGGTTGTCTTTTTAGCAGCGATCATGATGGAGCAGGGATTTATGGCGCTTGGCCGGCTAAAGTTTTGGAAGATCGGCCTTTGCGGCGGGCTTTGTGCGATCTATTTTGGCGCGGTGGTGTGGCTGACAGATTCCGACCAGATCTGGCTGGCTTTTCTTTTGCCGGCGGTCTGCATTTTGTATTTGTTGGCAGGCCTTTTTCGCAAAAGACAGCTGGTCAGCCTTTTGATTGCCATTGAAAGCATCATTGGCCTGGTCATGGTGGCTCCCGGCTCTTTGGATGAAAGCTTTACCAATATGTCTGCCTATATTGAAGCAGCCAGAATGACCCCCGGCGGGCGGGCAGAGATTGTCTGCTCTGATATTGCCAATGCGCCTACACTCTATGGGATGAATGGAATTTCAGCCTTTAACTCGGTGATCAACCCCAAAACAGCCGCCCTGCTTGGCAAGCTGGGCTTTGCGAGCGGGGAAAACTACTATCGCTTTTTTGGCTATAACCCATTGAGTGCTTTGTTCTTCAATGTTCGCAGCATTACGACCGGTAAAAATGCTGATCTGCCTTATCCGTTTGTCAAAACGGTTGAAGTGCAGAACATGGAAGTCTGGACTTCGCCTTATGAAATCCCCATTGGCCTTTGTCTTGAAAACCCGGATGTGCTTCTGAGTTCAGCCAATAAGTTTGAAAACAACAATGAACTCTTTCCCGGCTCCTTTCTTCCTTATGAGCTGACGGGGACGGGATCGGGCGACAGTACGTTTGTGCGCGAAGAAGGAACGTATAAATTTACCGATATCAAAGCGGATGATCTCAATACTTTAACGCTGGATCCCATCGAAGCGGATAATTTGTATATCTATGCGAAGGTGGATGGGACGAAGAAGTTTTCTGTCACGCGCAATGGCAAGCTGGTGGCAGAAAATAAATATGAAGGCAATATGGTCTTCGTCGGCGATGTTCTGCCGCAGGATAAAATCCAAATCAGCTTCCGGGCTGAAAACGATAAAAATGAAGCCACGGTCAAACTGCAAGGGGCAACGCTGGCCAATGCCAAAGTAGAAGAAGCTGCTGAGTATCTCATCGCCAACGGCTTGCAAAACGAGTCCATCAATAAAAATGTCATCACCGGAACCTATCATACTGACCAAGAGCGGATGATGATTTTCACGGTTCCTTTTGATGAAGGCTGGAAAGCGACGATTAACGGCCAGCCTGTTCCCACTACTGCCTGGCAGGAGGCGCTGGTTTCCATTCAGGTTCCTGCCGGGGAGAGCGAAATCAAACTGGTTTATATCCCAGCAGGCCTGGTGGAAGGCGCAGTGGCAAGCGGAATCGGTGTGATGATGGCTTTAGTCATTTTGGCGGGCCCTTCTGTCAACGATTGGAAAAAACGCAAATCCAAATCTGCAGCCCAAGACCAGCCAGGTTCAGAAGATCGCCAGCCTGGAGACCAGGGCTTTGATCATTTCGAAGTGGATTTTGGCGGCAGCAGACCCTCAACGGTGGTTGATCTGTCTGAAATCCGTGATGAAATTCCTGCCAGACTCCATAAGCCTTTGCAGACGATCTTCGACAAACCAGAAACCGAGACGGTTCAAGAGGCTTCTTCAAGTTTGGATCTTGCTGATGAACAGGCTGAAAACCAATCTGAATTGAAGCCGGAAGCAGCAGGGGATGGAAATGAAATGGCCAGTCAAGAACAAAAGCCGGCCGATGAAACAGCGGAGAAAAAGGACGATCAGCCCCAAGATGAAGCAGCTGGAATCGAAGGCCGCCCAGGCGAAAAGCCAGCTTCAGCCCAAGACCAGCCTGATAGCAAATCTTTAGAAACGTCCGCCCAATCGCAGGATGAAAGGCAAAGTGAATCTTCGAGTCGACGACTCGAAGAAAAACCGATGCTTGAACCAGCTGCCAAGCCTGAACTGCATCTGGATCAATCTGAAATGGAAACTGAACCGGCCAATGGACAAGAAGCCCAGGATTTGCGGGAAGCTAAAGACCGTTTCGATGCAGATGCAAAGAGCGGGATGGCTGCAAGTGCCGGCTTGGCCGAAAACCAAGAGCAGGCGGCTGCAAAAAAAGAGGAGGCCCAAGCCTGCCAAACGGCTGATGAACAAAAAATGGGTCTTTTATTGTCCCAGGAAGATTCAATCCAGGAGAATTTGGATGAAAAAAGCCTGGATCAACAAGATCTGCCTGAAAAAGCTCACAGCAAAAAGACTCAAAGCGAAGAGAGTGAATCGGCCAAGAACTAGCTTTTCTTGATCCGAACGCTTTCTTCTTCCATGTTTTTTAAGGAATCGATGCGTGAAGATCGATTGCGTTTTAAATCGAAAAAGCTCAAAGCAAGTCTTTGCTTTCAAGTCCAGGGTGACAAGACAAGAAGGCAGAGAGGCGCTTTGAGCTTTTTATTGCCAAAAAATAGAATGAAACAGCTGCTAGAACGTCACAGTGGATGGATTGCTTCCCGAGAAGGCCTCATTTTGAATGGAATCAATACGTCTCATCTCATCGGGATTCAGTTCAAAGTCAAAGACATCCAGATTGGAGGCAATCCGCTTTTTATTGGTCGATTTTGGAAGGGGCAGGACATCTTTTTGCAAGGCGTAGCGGATCATGATTTGGGCGCTGGATTTGCCATGGTTCTTTCCAATTTCAACCAGAATTGGGTGTTCAAGCAGTTTGCCATGGCCAAGCGGGCTCCAGGCTTCAACTAAAATCTTGTTGTTCTGGCAAAGGGCAACGGTGTCATCCTGGGTCCAGCCTGGATGAAATTCAATCTGGTCGACCATTGGAGCAATTTCCATCTTGAGCAGAGAGGCAAGATGAGGAACTAAAAAGTTTGAAACAGTTGGAAAATATCGCGACAATTACGACATTCCTTCAAAGATGCATCTTCTCCATAGAGGATCCGACTTGCTTTACACCCACTGCAGGGCGTTTACCTACTAGATCTAAAAAATCTGAATCTTTGCAGGGTACTTTTCTTTTAAGAACGGGGAACGTTATATCTGCTCAAACAGGCTGACTCATTCCATTCCAGACACTGCTGGTATACAGCTTCATTCCATTGGCCCAAAGACTGCATTCCTTTCTTTGATGCGCCCGATAAAAGTGCAAAACAGCACCTCATGTTCATCAAGCACAGACAAAGAGCCATTGCTCTAGCGAATTGATTTATTCCTATTTTTGCCTGTAAGTTGATTGGTATAATAGTATTCAATGCCATTCGGTTAAGGTAATTTAAGATAAGCAAATCGTCTCAATGAGGTGGTTTGCTTTTTTTACGGCTCATTAGAGCAGTTGGTTATAAAACAACATAAAAGAGACAGTTGACAAATTCAGCGGCAGCCCTGCAGGTAAACTCCGAAGGAGTCGAGAGGAGTTGTTTTTCTCCTCCCTCTAGAAGGAGACCTGTCAAATGTTAAGTGCTTTACTTTCCCCACATTTAGCTGCCTCAGCTAACCCATTCACCTACACTCCGCTAACCTTTTCTCCAGAAATGGTCCGCCAGATGCATGAAGATACTGTTCAAACTGTCATGGAACACCATGAGGACTTC
>JADGIS010000137.1 GCA_015233825.1 Erysipelotrichaceae bacterium RD49 | reverse complement strand
ATTTTTAGAGAAACAAATGAACGTAAATAGCAAATTGTTGTTTTATCTGAGGCGCCGTATACGGATCCGTACGTACGGTGCTGTGAGAGGGAGGCATGATACTAACTCATGTTCTCTCTACTCGATTCCTGGCTTTTGCTTTGATGGACTGAGATTGCCAGACTTGCACTGTTCCTATAAATATTTCTTTGCGGTATGGAGATTCAGGCTGGATAGAAATACTGAAATGGAAATGGTTTGGATGAGCAGTCCTAAATCGGAATCTAACTTAGAGTGCAAAACGGAGAGCCTGCTTTTAAGCCAATTGCGAAAGAATTGGCGGCTTGAAATGAAGCCTGTAAACCGAAAGCCGATCCGATGGCAGCGTTGAACCAGGCAAAGAGTAAAAGTGATCAAGAAGGCAGTCGACTAAAAAGAAGAGGTGGTCTTTCAAGATCGACTGCTGTTTGCTTGCACAGAGCAGGCCTTCTATCCTTCGATTTGTTTCTGGCCAGACTCTAGATCAAGAGCAACGAAAACAAAGTAGAGAAGAATTATATAAAGGATACCCCTTCGTGAAGCCTGGCTTGCACAGGTTGAAAAATTCGGCGCCAGCTTTCGATCGAGAGGGCCGGATACAGGAAAAAACTCCTTTTTGGATGCCTTGAAGTTCAAACCATTAGGAGTCATTATAAAAAGAACCCAAAGTCAGCAGGATGCAGCCGATCGGTATTTGACAGGCTGGAGACAGAGTCTAAAAACCGTTGGAAAAAGGATGGTTATCTTTAGATAAAATTTAGATTTTACATCAATCCCAAAATTCCTTTGGAAAAAGGGGAACAAAAAAACTTGAGAATCAGACACCAATCACATAAAGAATATGGTACTATCTAACTATGGAAATCAAGCAGCGGATTTCCTAAATTTCCTTTCTTTTTTCTCTTAACCATATAATAAAAACCGGAGATCTCGCCCATCTCCGGTTTTTATTATGCGTTTTGAGTCCAGGTAAAGAAGATGAAGGAATCACAAATCGTGTTGGAAACAACCGGTTTTTCGGCACAATTGAATGATGGCCAGTCTGAGTGGGAAAAATTCGGCTTCAGACCCTTCAGACAGAAAGATGATCTTGGACCTCTTGATCGATTTTTGAGCTTTTTATTCACTGGTCTTTTTCAATCGGGAAAATAAAAGATCGAGCCTGGCAGATCAGTGAAAAATACTGGGATAAAGAGAGCTTGAGTTGACATTAAAGCAAAATAAAAAATGCAAGCATAAAACGCTGTACCTGGAGTAACTTCTGCTAGGATAGAGCCAAGGAAATCAAGCAGCAGATTTCCTGAATAATAATTTCCTTTCTTTTCTCTCTTACTCTCATCTAATAAAAATCTGGATATTCGCCATCCAGATTTTTATTTTCCTAAGCTGATGGATGAAATTGGGGACTGGAAATAGAGCAGAGGATTGAAGGAAGGAGATGGAGAATCAAGCGTTTTTGATCAAGACATTTGTCGAACGATATCTCTTTGCAGGCAGACTCTGCCTTTGGCCAAGAGTGAAGCTGACTGGTAAGCAAACAAAAACAGCTTGGAAATTTGAAAAAAATCCGGGCTTTAATATCGCTTTGAGAATTGGGCTTTATAGTCATTGGTGTCAGGCAATCCCGGCCTGATCCATGCAGATGTCATTTCTGCAAGTCCCTTTCTTTTCTCTAAGCCGGCGCATACCGGCTTTTCTTTATGCAATTTCACTTTTTCGGGCGTAAAATCCAAAGCCAAAAAAAGCAATGTTATAGTGTCCTTGGAAAGAAGATAACGAGCAGGGAACCAGAAAGCGGCTGGTTCAAGTTGAATCTTTCCATTATTTCCTCTTTTAATCTTATTCGGAAAAAGAAGAGTTGTCGCAGCTCTTCTTTTTCTTTGCCTTTTTTTTCGGTTCGGATTTCGTTACTCTTAAGCCATGAACACAAAGAAAAATAAAAATCAAAATCAGAAAAATCGTACGCAGAGCAAGAACAATTCTTCCTCTTCGCACTCCAATACGCCCAAAAAACACTTAACCAGACAAGGCAAAATTTTGATCGGTGCAGTCGTGCTTGTTTTTGTTCTGGTTGTAACCCTGGCTGCATTGCTCCCGCAAGCCCTGGCTCCCAAGCGTTCTTTAACTTATTTAGACGAGATCAAAATCTCCGATCTTACCGAACTGCCCCCAAGCAGTTTTGAAGACAATGTGGAAGTCAAAGATATGACCATCTATGGCAATTCGCTCGTGTTTTATGACAATGAATTTACGCCCATGGAAACAGATGGCTTTTTTGGCCGCAACGTCACTTTGCGCAATATCCAGGATGGATCAACAATCTCGACCGCATTCAGCGGCGGCGCAGATGCAGGGATTGACCTGCAGACGCTGCCGCAGGGAGTCTATGAAGTCTATTTATCGGATGGCTACAAGCCAAAACGGGCCTATACCCAAGAAGCTGTCTTGGAAGATACCTTTATTACCATGCGCGATAATGGCAAGGTCAAAAAAATTCAGATTGCTTCCAATCCTTATTATCTGGACCGCTACAATATTCAAATGGACAAACCGTATTTGTTTGTTGCGGTTACGCAGTCCGATCCTTTGGAAACAGTAGCGGATGTCTGCATTGATCCCAGTACCCTGGCCTGGCCAAGCGATGAAACGACTTTTGAAGATGCAATTGACGGCTTTTCTGAAACCCAGCAGGCCTGGGCTTTGGCGGAAAAGATCAAGGCCAATCTGGAAAGCACGGGTTTGAAGGTGATCTATGCCCATCAAAAGTCGGCACCGAGCACTTATGTTGGAGCCGATAGCAGTATCGGGGCTGGCTACCGGGCGCAGGCAAAGATCTTCTTATCCCTCAGTATGTTTACCCAGGATTTTGCCCGCCCGTACGTATTGAGCAGCCCGTTTACCAACGGCAAGCTTGGCAATGAGATCGTAACCTGTTTGAATCAGAATGGAGTAGAACTTGAGAATATTTCCACGCTGACCCAGCTCAATTCCGGTAATGGATACGATCTGTTTCAATACGATGAAACCTATACCTATACTCAGCTTACCCAAACACCGGCCATTCGCGAATCAGGCGGCAAAGTAACAACGGCGGGGAAAGCGGATGGCTTTGAAGCCAACAGCCAGTATACGGATGCTTACGGAATGAATGGCGTGTTATTCTGCTTTGCTTCCACTGAAAACGCGGAGTCTAGAACGTATTTTTTAGAGCATATCGACGCGATTGCCACTGGCATCAGCCAGGGAATTCTTAATTATGCCCAAATCAGCACGCCGATTGATCTCAGTCGTTTAAGCGCCCAGCAAGTTTCTCAAGATTTACCTGCTTCCACTCAAAGCGGGCAGCCCGTTTCTTTGAAACCTCAATCACCGGCCCCTGAACAACCAGGCTCCAGTGAGCCGGTTGAAGAGGGACAATAAGCGAAACGGACTGTCAGATCGAGTATGATAAAGTGAAAAGCTTATTGCGATACGAAAAAAGGATGGCTTGCTCCTTCTGTTGAACACAAGATTGGTACTCATCTTCATTGCATTCAAGAAGTCCAAAAGATTCTTCCTGTAACCAGGATCGTAGTGGAGACAGCTTCTTTTGATACACAGAAATTAAAAAATCCAGAGATTTCCAGAACGGAGTATCAAAATGGTTATCAAAAAGGATTTTGGAATGTTCATGAGTATGTTTGATTTCGAGACAACCACGAATGCCAGCACTGTCATGGCAAAAAGAAAGATCCGATCTTAAATGTTCATCCTACCGAAAGCCGCAAAACTGGGGGTAATTTGCCTTCCAACCTGTTTACTCTCTGTGGGACAGACCATAACGAATCCCATCAGAAGATCAAGCCAGGAAAGACCAAAGGTTCAGAAGACTTCAAGCTGCCTAAGCGAGCTATGCCGTATCGAGATGCAGCCTTCATGGGCATTATGCGCTGGACGCTGCTGGAACGATTAAAACAAGCTAACCCTGATCTTGAAGTAGTCAATACTTATGGCTACCTGACCAAGAACAAACGAATTGAGCTAAACCTGGCGAAAGAGCATTACAATGATGCGCATTGTATTGCAGGAAATCTCAATGCCAAGCCACTAAAACAATGCCTGTATCTCAAGAAGATCAGAAGGCATAACCGCCAGATTCATCAATTCAACTTCATCAAAGGGCATAAGCGCAAGAGAAATCAAACTGACCATATGGTTGGCGGCTCCTGCCTTTTTGATCAAGTTAAATTCCAAAGACAGGAATGCTTTATGACTGGACGCAGAAAAAGTGGATCCTTTGTTCTGAAAACTTGATCAGGACAAAGGATCCATAGTTCTGCATCGATGAGGAAATTAGTTCTGGTTGAAAGAGCTAATGGATACTTAAAAGAAACGGAGGTTCGGCAATTCCTCTCCACCCAAACTGCTTAGCAGTTCTGGATGGGGTATCCTTGCTTAGCATGATGAAACTGCAGGTCTCGAATCTGTATAAGTCATTTGGCGCGCATGATATTTTGCAAGGCGCTTCCTTGCAGGTTAAAGGAACCGAAAAAATCGGATTGGTCGGCCGCAATGGCTGCGGCAAGACCACTTTGCTCAATATCATTTCCGGCCAGGAAGACTTGGATAAAGGGGAACGCATCGTTCCCAATGCTACCCGGATTGGAACACTCTCCCAGACCGTGTTTACCGATAAGACCATTACGGTCAAAGAAGCCTTAGAAAAAGTATTTGAACCCTTAAAGGTTTTAGAAAAGGAATTGGAAAGCCAGGCTGTGGTTCTGGCTGAAGACCATTCTGACAAGCAGCTGGAAAAATATGACCGTCTCCAAACCCAGTTTGAAACTCTTGGCGGGTATGACTATGAACACGAAATGAAGTCGGTCTTCTATCACTTCGGATTTGAAGAAAGCGATCTTGATAAACGGCTGGACGAATTTTCATCAGGCCAGCAAACTCGCATTGCGCTGGTGAGACTCCTGCTTGAAAAGCCAGATGTTCTGCTGTTAGACGAACCGACCAACCATCTCGATCTGGATTCGATTGAATGGCTGGAAAGCTATATCAGCCGTTATCCCAGCGCAGTTATTCTCGTCAGCCATGACCGGATGTTCTTAGATCATGTGTGTGATGAAATTATCGAAATTGAACATGGAAAAACGACACGCTACCCGGGCTCTTACACCCACTATGTCAAAGCCAAGGAAGAATGGATTGCCAAAAACCATGAAGCCTATCTGCGCCAGCAGGATGAAATCCACCATATGGAAGAACTCATTGAAAAATTCCGTTACAAGAAAAATAAAGCGGCCTTTGCCCAATCGAGAATCAAATATCTGGAGCGAATGGACAGAATTGAAGATGTCAAAGCGGATAATTCCATGATTAAGGCAACGTTTACCTCCGGCCGCAAAGGTGGAAACCGCGTTTTGGAAGTGGATAATCTCGTCTTTGGATATGACCAGCCATTGTCCAAAGTCAGCTTTAACTTATTCCGCCAAAACAGGGTCGGCATTGTTGGGCCCAATGGCATCGGCAAATCCACTCTGCTGAAAACCTTGACTGGCAAGATTCCAAGCCTTGGCGGCCAGTATGATTTCGGCCACCAGATCGATATCGGCTATTTTGACCAGGAAACAGCTGCCATGCATTCATCCAAAACGGTGATCGATACGTTATGGGACGACCAGCCCGACAGCACCCAGACGCAGATCCGCAATGTATTAGCAGCTTTCCTTTTTACCAAAGATGAAGTCTTTAAAGAAGTCAATGATTTATCCGGAGGCGAAAAAGTCTCCTTATCTTTGGCCAGGCTGATGATGGCCCATGATAACCTGCTGATCCTGGACGAACCGACCAACCACCTGGATATTCCTGCAAAAGAAGCCCTGGAAAAGGCTTTGAAAAATTATGACGGTACTTTGCTGTTTGTCAGCCACGACCGGATGTTCTTATCCAAAATGGCCGACAAAGTCCTGGAAATCGGACCCGAAAGCAAGATGTTCGATCTGCCGTATCCCGAATATGCAGAAAAGAAAAAAGCCGGGACGCTCAATCAAGTCGAAACCGCACCTGCCAACCGCAACGGACGCCAGCTTAAGAAGCTGGAACCAGAAAAGACAGCTGCGATGCTGCGTCAGGAAAAGAACCAGCTGTCCAACCGCTGTGCAACTTTAGAAAAGCTGATTGCCCAGGCTGAAGAGGATCTGGAAGCGATGCGTGAGCTTCGCTATGAACCGGAGTATTATCAGGACTACCGGAAAATGGACGAACTCGATGCCCAGATCGATGACAAGCACAATGAAATTGCCAATTTGACCAAGGAATGGGAAGAGAAAATGACCAGACTTGAGGAAATGGCCTGAGCGGCAAGCCAAAACATCGTAAGGCAAAGACGCAACGCGCGCTCTATCGCCCCAAAAACTCCCAATTCACAAAAAATGAATCCAGTGAACAAATATTCTGCTGATCCAGATTAAGAGCTTTCTGCAAACCTTCGTGTTTTGTCAGGAAGCTCTTTTCGTATAAAGACAGGATCTTAGAAATCTTCATTCATCTTTTCTGACTTCTGGCTTTTCTTCTTTGAACGGTTGTCCCTGGCTGATCAGACAAAAGGGACGAGAGGTAACCAGCGCCAGTTTTTGCAAGCGGGTGAGCTGCTTAATCTGGTATTCGCGAGATAAAGCTTCATGGCGGTCTAAAAAGACTTCATGGTAAACCAGATAGACCGGCAGTCTGGCTTTGGTGTATTTCGCACCACGGGAATGATTATGAGTCTGTAAGCGTCGTCCTAAATTGGGCGTATACCCGGTATAGAAGGTTCCGTCATGACAGACAAGAATATAAACATAGTAAAGAGTGTCCATGTGCTCTATTCTAGCGGTAAAGAAAAGAATTCGAAAACCAAATCCTGGACTCCCTTTAGCCGGCGAAAGGATCAGAAAATACGATGAATCCGTGAGTTTTGATCCAGATTCATTACTCTTAAAAGGAAAACATAAAAACGCCCTGTCATTCGGTGGAGTATAATGTTCGATGCCTTTACGGTAACTTTTTAGGGAAATTTGAAAGCTTAGGGTTGCATTCGAATTCGATTCGTGGTTATATATGGGAGCTGAGTTCAGAGAAACAGCTCGAAACAAAACCAATTCAAATTTAAAAATGTTTGACTTGATTTTGAATCGAATCTGGAGTATCTTAAATGAGCGAAATCGCATTGGGGTATAGCCAAGCGGTAAGGCAGCAGACTCTGAATCTGCCATTTCCGTGGTTCGAATCCACGTACCCCAGCCATTAGACGTAAACAAGATTAAATGATTTTAGTCTTGTTCTTATATTTGGGTGGAAACATCTCATTTTGATGAGAAGTTTCCACTTTTTTTGTTATTCAAACGCCGGCCGCTTTCGTAAGTATGCAACCGAAGAAAGAGGTTTGCTAGGGATAATCTGCATACTGTGATTCGTTATTTACGGACATATTCAGCAATTTTAGAGAGTTGTACACCAATCGTTTTAGATGCGGTTCTGGAGAGAAATCCAGTACCGGGATCGTTCCTTACGATCACTATGGATAAATCCGTCCATATTTGGATGCATATTCCTTGGAAATGTTCTCCCATTTCTAACAGGAAGCTTTTCCCTACAGATTTCTTCAATCAGGTTTGCCACCTGCCAAGTGGTGATCGGCTTTCTAGTTCGGTTGGAACGCCA
>JADGIS010000136.1 GCA_015233825.1 Erysipelotrichaceae bacterium RD49 | reverse complement strand
CGATTTTCGTTCTCTCAGACTTATTTTTTTCGATTTTAATGTACCCCCCTCCACCCCAAATCATGTGGATATCTGGAATGCTGGCCGTTTTGTCCTTAATTCCAAGACACAAACAACAAAAATCAGTTTGTGAAAAGGCTCATGAATTATTCAGGGTTGATTAAGAAAAAATGGCAACAAGCATGATGGATGATTTAGATCAATTGCGAAGTACACCGTATTAAAAAGCAGCAATCTTAGAATAAGACTGCCGCCGAATAAATATAGTTCAGTTGAATGTTCAGGTTGAAAGCCGATTTTGTCAGAGTGCTTGTGATGTCCTATGGCAAAATCGGTTTTTGCACTTCTTGAGCCAATGCTGACTCAATTCAAAAAGTGTAAGTAGTATTTGCTGATCAATTCGAAAACTCGTCAAATCGCTTAAAAAGAGTAAATTTCGCAATAGTAATCCCAAAGTGCTAAACGAATAAACGCTTTACCTAAAGTAATATAAGAATTTCAATTTTAAATAATAAATACAAAATTCATATTTTCACCATATAACAGGTGGTCGACATCACCTTTGAAAGTGCAAGCTTTTTCGGTAAAAACCGGTTTTTCCCTTGCACTTTATCACTTCAAATATCCTGATTTCAACGATAGATAAAGTCGAAATGGTTTGATCAGCAAATACTAAGTAACGCTAAGAAATACAGAATCGTCTGGATGCCAGCCTATCTTTCATTTTATCCGGCTACCCGGCGGGCTTTGCGGCGGGCAGCCAGTTCGCGGTCTTCTTCATCATCGGGATTGCGCGGGGTATGTCGTTTTGGAGCTGGCGGCGGCGGTGGATCCAATTCTTCCTGCTCACCAGCCGACGCAGCAGTTTTAGGCGCATGGGTATGATGATGTTCGTGTTCATATTCATCTTTCAGATCGGAGAGATCCCGTTTGGTAATGCGATGCGTTCCCTGCCACATGGCTGGTACCATCAACAAGATAATTGGCAAAAGCTCCAGACGACCGGCCAGCATCGCAAATGATAAAGCCAGTTTTGCCAGCGGCGAAAAGCCGGCGAAGGTTTCCATCGGTCCGACATCGCCAAGACCCGGACCAATATTATTGAGGGTTGCTGCCACGGCGGTAAAGTTGGTGACAAGGCTTTTGCCATCAATCGAAACCACCAGCAAGACCGCTACAAAGATCATCAAGTAGATGGCTAGAAACACATTGATCGAGCGGACCGTTTCATGCGCGATCGGCTTGCCATCCATATGCACCTTTTCAACCAGGCCGGGATGAAGCAGATTGCGAAACTCTTTTTTAATGCCTTTGACCATGACGTTAAAGCGGCTGACCTTGATTCCGCCACCAGTTGATCCGGCACACGCACCGATAAACATAATGATCACAAGCAGCGTCCTGGCCAGCGGCGTCCACAAATTGAAATCCACCGTCGCATAGCCGGTTGTGGTAATCAGCGAGGAGACGGTAAAGAATACATGGTGAATTGCCTGCCAGAGATCGGGAAACTGCGGCAGAACCGAAATCACGATAATCGTTGTCACAACAAGAATGATGCCAAGATAGGTTAAAACTTCTTCCATGCGGAACGCCTGCTTCCATTTGCGGCGGATCAGCAAGAAGTAAAATGAAAAGTTAATTCCAAAGAGCATCATGAACACCGCGATAATTCCCTGCTGGAGCATGGTGTAATCGTCAAAGCCGGAACTGCGCACGGAAAAACCACCAGTTCCAGCCGTTCCCAATGTTAAACAGATCACATCGAACAACGGCATCTGGGCCAGCACCAGTAAAGTCAGCTGAATGAGTGTCAGCCCGATATACATCGAATACAAGTATTTGGCTGTGTCTTTGACTTTAGGCACCAGCTTGCTGACATCAGGACCGGGCGATTCGGCCACCATTAAGTTCATAAACTTCGCTGAAGTACTGGGCAGCAAAGCCAGCAGGAAGACCAGAACCCCCATGCCGCCGATCCAGTGGGTAAACGAACGCCAAAGCAGCGACCCGCGGCTGATCACATCCAGATTGGGAATGATGGTGCTGCCGGTCGTTGTAAAGCCTGAAACCGTTTCGAAAAATGCGTCGACAGGACTTGGAATCTCGCCTAAAAAGATAAACGGCAGGCTACCAAGAATCAACATCAGAATCCAGGCTAAGCCAGTTGCGGCCATGCCCTCACGGGCACGAAAACGGCCAACTTTCTTTTTGTTCATTGTCATTAAAAAGCCAATCACCAGGCATAAAAGGGCAACCGTCAAGTAGACAACCGCTACCCTGTATTCTTGATAACACAGTGCGCAGATCATCGGCAGCAGCAAAAACGCTGCCTCTGCTTTGCACACCTGGCCAAGCACATAAATGATGGCTTTCAAGTTCATGGCTTAGCCCTTCTTCCCTTGCCCAAGGACTGCGGACTATGGGCCGGGGCAGCCGCCAGAATATCCGAAAGGTCCGTAAAGCCCAGATTGTTGGTAATGACCACCACCGAATCCCCTGCCAGCATCTGATCCGATCCCCCCGGCAGGATCGAATCCTCGCCTCTTGTAATCAGGGCAATCAATACGCCTGGCTTGAGATTCATTTGGTAAAGCGGCTGGCCGATCACTGGTGAATTTTCGCACACATTAAATTCAATGGCTTCAACTTGGTCATTCGCCAGCTTGTGCATCGTTTCAACGTTGCTGCCAGAGCTGTTGGCAATGGAACGGACGTGCCGGATGATAAATTCTGCAGTCAGTTTTTTCGGGTTAATCAACGTATCCAGATCGAGGTCCTGAATGACTTCATCAAACATCCGGTTGGCTTTGGTGATGGTTTTCAAGCCGGCTTTGCGGTGGGCAAACATGGACAAAAAGACATTTTCCTCGTCGAAGCCTGTCAGGGAAACCAAGGCATCCATCTCCAGCAAGCCTTCTTCTAAAAGCAGATCCGCATCGGCGCCATCGCCATGAATGATGATGCAGCCAGGATGAAGCAGGGCAAACCGTTCGCAGGTGGCCAGGTCATGATCGATAATCGTCACTTCCGTGCCCTCTTTCATTAAATCTTCCACCAGATAGTGGGCAATCTTGGCTGCCCCGATAATCATAACCCGGCGGGTCGGGCTGGTCGGCAGGCCGGCTTTGGCAAAGAAGTCGACGACATTGGCCCGGCTGCCGGCTAAATACAATTTGTCTTTGCCATGCAAAACAAAATCACCATCCGGAATATAGGCCAGATGGTTGCGTTCATCCACACAAAGCAAAACCTTGTCGCCAACCTTTGAAGGAACATTTTTGACTTTCATGCCATCCAGGATGGAGTCCGGCAGGATCTTGAATTTATAAATTTCACCAATACCGTGCGCAAATGTATCCACATCAATCGCCCCTGGAAGTGAGAGAACCCGTTCAATTTCCTGGGCAGCCAGCCGTTCAGGATTGATGATCATCTCCAGTCCCAGCTGGTCCTGGAGATATTCCATACTGTCTGAGTATTCGGGTGAGCGTACGCGGGCAATTGCTCTGGCGCACCCGGCTTTTTTGGCAAGCAGGCAGGACAAAAGGTTAACCTCATCATTGGTCGTAACCGCAATAAACAAGTCCGCTTCATCCAAGCCGGCGGCACTGATGGTGTCCGGGGCGACAATATTTCCTGTTAAGCCCATCACATCAAAGCTCGATGTCGTGGTCCGCACCCGTTCCGGACGGTTATCGACAACGGTTAGATCATGACCTTCTAAAGAGAGTTCTCCAGCCAGGAAATTTCCTACCTTGCCTAATCCTGCAATAACAATCTGCATGATCTCATCCTTTCTTTTCTTTCCGATCAGAAGATCGCTTCTTCGTCAGCCAGGCGGACTATCGTTTACACGCTTTAAAATTCAGCTTTGGATCTGTTCTTGAAACCGATTCTGTCTCATTGAACCGTTTGAGCTCAGTTCTTTTTATCGTTTTTCAGCTCTTTTCAAGAGCGGCTGTTTTACGCTTTGATCTTCACGGCGATCTATTCATTCAAATCAGCGAGCGACTCGTTCTTTCTATTTTAGCGAATCAAAAGCCAAGAAAACGTTATCCTCTGATAGATGGGCGCTCTTTGTGGCATTTCCACCGATTTTATCAGGGAAGTTCTGGCTGATCAGCCCAAAATTGAACCCAAAGAGCCGGTTTTCTGCTCTGGACTCAGGGGAATGGTTGTCAACGTAGCACGTTGCCCTCCTGTCTTGGTCATTCATGCCCTTGGAAACAGGCAAATCCAGACAGATTGGAAGGATTGCCAAGATTATTCACCATTTTTTCATACGTTTTCGTGTTAAAAACAACCCTGCCTGCTCTTCCAAATAAGAAAAAGCCAGTCTTCATGGAAGCTGGCTGTCTTTCTTGAATTTGCAGCTTATGCTACTTCTTATCAAACGAATGCATGATCTTTAATGCGGTATCCAGCATATTTTCCGACAGTTCGTCCTGGCGCAGCAGATTGGCGGCAAGCATCGCACATTTGAAATAATCCTGATCGGCTTGCAAGCGGTCTGGATCGAGACCATTCAACAGATCGGCCAGTTCATCACGCTTTTCAAAGTATTTGGCCTCCCGCTCCACTTCAGCCATTAACTCGCTCAAAACCATTTCGCGGTTGTTGGCTGTTTCAATTGCCATCGCCCGAATGGGCAGGCCGGCCTGCTCAATCAAATTTTGAAATTTCGAAACCTGGTCAAGCGCATAGCCGGAAAAAAGCAGAAACGGATAGTCCTGAACCATCTCTGCAGGATTGTAGCTCACCTGCGTTTGGGGATTGGTCAAGTCTTTAAGCGGATGATCCAGCACACCATCGCTTAAATATCGCACCGGCTGGTCATTCAAAGCCTTCTGCAAGGCTTGCAGGGCTTGTGGATCGTGAGCTAGATTTCCAGGATAAAATAAAATCATCGTGTCTTCCTCCAATTGATGAAAAGATTGTTGTTCCATATATATAGGGATATAGGGTTAAATTTATTGATTTGTCTGTCTTGGCTGTTCAATGTTTGTGAGCAGTATACGTTAAATTTTGACGCTTTTGAAAAAAACCAGTAAGCATAGAAAAAACGCCAGTCCAGCTGCTTCTCCTCTTTTTCCTCTACTATAATAAAAACAAAGTCAAAGCGATGTCATCATCGCGATCCCGATCGACTCGATAGCTAGAAAGGCTTAATATGAACCTTAAACATAAATTGATTTCCTGCACCTTGTCACTGGCTTCTCTTTCCCTGCTTGCCGGCTGCCAGACCAACAGTTCCAAAGCCGCAGCGGTGGATGCCTTTTTTACGGCTTATAACAAGCTTTGTGAAGCCAGTTCTTTGAAAGCCGAAGGAACCATCGGCTTTTCCGGCCTGGAAGCTGACTACACAGCAGCCTATACGTCTACTCCCCAGGCACTGGCCATCACTGCCACCAGCGCGGGCCTTCCGTTTGCTTCCTTTTATATCCGCGATGATAAAACATATTTGAATTATCTGGGGACCAAATCCTCATCGATCGCTTCTAATATCGGAATTACCGAAGACCAGGAATTCCATCTGCCCAATCCGTTTTTAGAGTTAAGCAGAAGTGAGCGCGAGGACCTTTTTGAATCAGCAAGCACCAAAGGCGATCTTTACACCTTTACCTTCAACCCTTCCAAGCTCAATCCCCTGCTGGATTCTTATGGAGCCCTGGCCATTGAAAGAGGAACCCTGGAGGCCGAGATCGTTGCAAACGAGCTGCGCTCGATTGATCTGGATCTGCATGGCCGCTACGACATTGAAAGCGCAAGTGCCGATTTTGACCTGGATGCCACGATGCAGATTGTCGCTGTCGGTGAAAATGTCACGATCAGCTTCCCTGATGATTTAAATACCTGGAATGAGCAATAGTAGAAATGAGTAGATATGCAGACGATTAAAGAACTCCTCAAAATCGGGCCTGGTCCTTCCAGCTCCCATACCTTTGGCCCGATGCGGGCCGCCCAGGATATGTTAGCCAGCGCGCCGGAGGCCAAGCGCTTTGACATCACCCTTTTTGGGTCGCTTGCTTTAACAGGCAAAGGCCACTTAACCGATGAGATTTTAAAGAAAACGCTCAAAGGCAAAACAGTCGAGATTCGATTTGACTGGAAAACCCCGCAGGAGCATCCCAATACGATGACCATCACTGCCACCAATCCGGATGGCTCGACCCTGACCAAGACCTATGTCTCCATTGGCGGAGGCAAAATCATGATTGATGGCAAGATGCCCCAAAGTGCCAAAGACATTTATCCCCATACCACTCTTGACGAGATCCAAGCCTATTGCAAGAAAAACTACCTGCGGCTGGACGAATACGTCACCCAAATTGAAGGCAAGGAGATCGATGTCTACCTGGCCAAGATCTACAAAGCCATGCTCAATTCCGTCAAAAAAGGCCTTTCCAAAACCGGAAGGCTTCCCGGCAAGCTTCATCTTGACCGGGTAGCCTATGCCTTGTTTGAATCCGCGCAGACCTGCGACAGCCAGGCAGACCAGGACGCTTTGCTTTTGCAAAGCTATGCCTACGCAGCCAGTGAACAGAATGCCTCGGGCGGGACTGTCGTGACAGCTCCGACCATGGGGTCGTGCGGTGTATTGCCGTCCTTGGTTTATCACTACACGATCGATAAGCAGATGCCGAAAAAGACGATCCTCAATGGCTTAAAAGTAGCCGGACTGATCGGAAACCTCATTCAAGAAAATGCAACCATCTCTGGTGCAAAAGCGGGCTGCCAGGCTGAAGTTGGAGCCGCTTGTGCGATGGCGGCCGCGTTTTGTGCCAGCTGCGACCGGATGAGCAACGAACAGATTGAATGCGCCGCCGAAATCGGTCTCGAACACCATCTCGGCCTGACCTGTGATCCCGTTATGGGTTATGTGATGATTCCCTGCATTGAACGCAATGCCGTCGCCTCTACCCGGGCTGTCGATGCAGCCAGGCTGGCTAAATATCTGCGCAACGTCAAGAAAAACCGCGTTTCGTTTGATATGGTCGTCAAAACCATGAATCTGACCGGCAAGAAACTGCCGATGGAACTCAAGGAAACCTCTCTGGACGGGCTGGCTGTCGTGGTGATGGAAAATGGCCGCTATGGTCATGATCCAATTCAAAAAGAAGCAGCAGCCGCCAAGGAAAACCACCTCTCCGCCAAGCCGGACCAAAAACAAGAAGGGATTCAAGATATGGAAAACCAAGCTGATCCCGCTGCATCCACTTCTCCAGCTTCCTTTTGATCTCATTGAATTCCTGCCAAAAGTCCTTTCAGCGGCCTGTTTGATTGTTTGTCTGCAATAGACATTCCAATCAAACAGGCCGCTTATTTGGATCAGGCAGATCAAAGCGTTCTTGGCGGTTTGAGTTATTAGCGCCTCATTTTTCGACTCTTTATACTGGAATCAAAAAGGCAATTTCATGCACTTCGGTCGAAAGGCCTGATCGCTTTTTTTAATCTGATCCATTTGGCTGCCTGAAAAAGCCAAGCCGGCACAGACGTCTATTTTAAGCAAATCATCGATAGCTACAGCAATTTTAAATTGTTCGATCTTCTCTCTTTTTGGAGGGCTGCTTTTCTTTTTTGAATGTTTTGATTTGCTCCTTTTTATTCTGTAAATTACTCCCAGGTCTAACACAAAATTGCGTATAGGCCCCCCTCCCCACAATTTCCGCGTTTCTAGGCGGCTAATTCTGGGCTGGTTTTTGTAGAGTGTTTCTGTATAATGCTAT
>JADGIS010000135.1 GCA_015233825.1 Erysipelotrichaceae bacterium RD49 | reverse complement strand
GGTAATGACATTGTACAGGAATTAAAGACATTTGACATTCACCTGTCAGGTGAAAATCACAATGGTCGGAAGCACGTTTCATAAAGGTGTTTCCGACCATTTTTAGATTTATATGAATTGTTCAGGTCTGCAACAGATATTTATATATCCTGAACTTTTCAGGAAATTGAAACCGAACCTTGGTACTTCATTTATAGCAAAGCAGAAAACCTCTGTAATATCTTGATATAAAATGATATTAAAGCTAAGTATCCACTTTTATCTAGAAGAACCGCATTCAAAGTACGGCTATAATTGCAACCGAAACATTTAGCTAATAGTGTTCTTCCACCTTCAAGGCTCATAGATATAAATAATTTATATCAATTTTATAATAGATATATAAAAGCTATCTCGATAAACCAATCTATAATTTGATAATTCTCGGTTACAAATCGTTGCAAAGTTCACGATATATAATCAAAGACAGGAAGTGAAACAGTATGAAATTTGTTAATGAAAGACTGCCGCGAAAGTGGACCGCAAAAATAATGGATGCAGTATTGATTCTTGTCTCCACGCTGCTCTGCACTTTTGCGGCCTACTGCATCATTTATGGAACAGCAGTCTATATTGGAATCCTGGTTCTTGCAGCAGTCATCGCTGTATGGGGCATGGTGATGTACGTATCCCTGCAAAACCGTCCATCAGCCATTGATACAGCTGTTAAAAGTGTGGGACAGGTCAGAATGAAGATGGATGGATTTGCTTCGATGAATGGAAATCCGTACGAGAAAATGCAGCTGATGCTTTGCGAAAAGGGAATCATTCTTCGCATGGAATCCCGAAAGGAAACCGCCTATGCCTTCTATAAGGACATGGCCTGGCAGACCATGAAAAATGATCACATTCTGGCTTTATCCATTCGTGGCGGCGGCTGGCTGGATATGAAATGCAATAATCCTGTCAAAGTAAGGCTGTTTGTTAAAATGCTGGAAGCAAAAGGTGTGAAGCAGATGGAATCTTTGCAGAGTGCTTGAGCAAAAAAAGGGAGAGATACCGGACCAGCATTTGACTCTGGGGAAGAGTCAGGCAGGAACCGATATCCATCCCTGATTGTCGTTACTATTATATGACATTAAATAGATGTCTAAAACAAGTTTTCTATAATTCACTGTCGTTTCGTACTCTTCTGGCCATTTCGATTTCAAATTTTCCAGACGCAAATCCGTTCCAGTCGTCAAGGGAAGCCAGAAATCTGTAAAAAGCGTCGGTCACCTCATAATGGGCGATATGGGCGGCTGAGATTTTCTTTTCGCCGTAAACTCTTGAATTCGGGTTTTCAATGGCTTCATTGATTTTTCCGGCGGCTCTGGACGCATCGAGGTGGCGTATGTAAAGAACTGTTCCTGTCACATCATACAGGCCGTCTTTTGTCACGGTAAAGCTGGCGGAGTCCTGGCAGAATACGGCTTTGAGGTCCGCATAAATATCCATGATATTGCGGTCCAGAGAATGGTTGGGACTTCCGCCATGGCCTATCAGGTCAGCTCTTGAAATCCGTTTTCCTGCATACCGTTTCTGGTCCAGCTGGTCTTCCTGACGCTGATAGAACCTCTGTCTTTCGAGCAGTTCCTCATTGACAGAGGTATTTTTCTGGATGTATTCGCAGCTGGCAGCACTGATTTCAGCGCCTCTTGCTGAGCTGATTCTGGCGTCAATAATTTCCATGATCTGATCTGCAACAAAGTCCTGATCCATATGTGAGAGATCATTCTCATCGTAGCCGTAAGCCGCTTTCAGGATTTCCCGGCACTCTTTGGCCATGATTGCTTTGGCCTGAATCTCCCTGAAGATCTCTTCAAAGTCCGGGATATTCTGATTCACGTCAAAATCCTTGGCTGTGGATAACGAAGGCAGTGTCTGAAGCGTGTATTCTTTGCCGGGAATTTTAATGTCGTTTTTAAAAAGCTGCCACGACATCGGGATGGCCATTTCATTCCGGTTCCAGATCGGGTTTTCACCGGCCCGGAACACAATGGAATCGCCCATCGTCAGTGAATTGAGATTCGTATAGGAGATCAGCGGTTCCTGAACCGTCTTTTTAGAGTAGGTGACTTCATTTCGGTTCTGCATCCAGATTTTGGATTTATGGACCACAACGGATTTGTCATCAATATAGCTCTGGTGGGTCATGCCCGACATTTTTTCCAGCCGCTGAAGCATCTGGTCATCGGTTGAGCGAAGAAAGATTGTGTTGGCGGCGTTTCCCTGAAGGGTTTTGTCACTGGAATCTCCGTAGACAGCGATAAGCTGGGCCAGAGTCTGGAGAACAACGGTAAACTGCTGATCCTGTCCCAGACCGATCGACAGCATGGTCTCAAAGTTTTCAATTCCATGCCCCTCAGACTGAAGGTTTCCGGCCTCATCGAGCATTACAAAGGTTTTGACAAGCGGTTTCTGGTTTTTCTTGGTCATATAGGACTGATCAAAGTTTAAATCGATAACCTGGTGCAGGAAGATCAGCACCAGCTTTGTATATTTGGCCAGATGGGGAGGGGTAATCAGGAAAATGATTTTCGGCTTTTCGCTGTAGCGCACCATATTCTGCATGATTACCGGCTCCTGAACTTCTGAAATCATCGGATGATCGGATTCAATATTGATGATTTTCTTTGTTCTGAAAAAACTGCGTCCGATTCTGTAGACGGACCTGAACTTTGAAGGATCATTTTTCGATCTTGTACGCACCTTTACAATTTCAGTAAGAATTCCCCCGTTGATAATCTTTTCGTCAAGAACCGGGTCTTTGAGATATCTTCTGCCGCCAAGAGAGGTAGCGTAGGATTTTTCAAACTGGAAGTAAAAGCTGCGCACATTGAACCCGGTTGACGGATCAATGACATCCAGTTTCAGGTAGGCTTTGTCTTCGGGGAAAATGCCTTCAAAGACATATTCGGCCCAGCCCTCGCGGGTGATCACCGAGGAATGATCGAATTTTTCGCCCAGCGTTTTTTTGAATGTTCCATCTTCATATGCTTTCCACTGGATGTGAAATCCCATCCATCTGTTGTCGCGCATGAAAACGGAACTGAAGCGAATGGCGATCTTTCGCGGAAAGGAAATTCCGGAAAGATCAATGGACTGCTTTGGTGTTCCGGAAGTCAGTGCGGAAATGGTCGGGTCGGTAAAGAAGGCCATCGAGGTAATGGCAACGCCATAGATACTTGCCAGCATTTTTTCGGCATCCGCAATCAGGCGCAGGGATCTGTCAGCATCCTGCACCAGCTGGCGGATCCGGTTGTTTGGAAGCATGGTCACCGCATTGAAGTAAAGAGAGAGCATGTCCATTTCCCTGCTGGTACCCCAAAGTCTGGCCTGCTCTCTGGCGGCAGCTTTTTTGGCCTGGTACTGCTGGGGGTCTGTCTGTTTAAGCGTTTCATAGGCTCCCGATGAATCTTCTTCCATGAATTTGATCCAGGGATTGACCAGCTTTTTGGATGCAAGCTGGGTAAAGAAGACATAGCAGTTGTACAGTGTAACCTTGCCCCAGTTTTCATCGATTTTGTTTTCCAGAGTCGAGCTGGACCAGTTTTCTTTTATGGCCTGACGGCGCAGGGACTTTTCCTTTTCAAGGTAGTAGTCGATCAGGCCGTAGGCGGCACGCTGAAACGCATTGGAAGCGGCATTGTTCCACATCTGGTCTTCACCGCCTTTGGAGGCAGGGAAGAACACCTCAGCAATGTTTTTGACGTAGTTTGCACATTTGGCCATTTCACCTGATCTTGCTGCCTGGGCAGCCAGAAGAAGCGGCTGATAGATATCGGTATTCATCGAGTTGATCAGGTTGAACTGCACTGGCTGATACCCGCGCTTTGTGGCCTTGATGTAGTTTTTAAGGGTCAGTTCGCCTTTCGGGTCATTGATGATCAGGTTCGACTTGATGTTTTCTCTGGTTTTCATGTCAATGACCGGCTCAATGTAGCGCTGGCCTTTACCTGCTCTTGTAATGGCGATCAGCAGGGTGTTGGCGGGAGCGGTATCTACAAGGTAGCACCCGCCCGGCCTCTGTGTTTCATACCAGGGAAGTGTCCAGTCTTTTGAAATCATGTCGGCAAGGGTCTCGCACCCGCTCATTCGCCCGCGTTTTTTATTTCCCGGGTTGTAGGCAATTTTTGAAGCATCAAAGAAGCGCTGCTGTCCAGGTGCCACGTTCACGGATTCAAACAGCTTTTTTGAAAAGTCTTCATCAATGAGCAAAACTGATTCTGTGATCAGCTTTCCGTCTTCATCCACCAGTTCTTCGCCTTTGTAATAGGCAATGTCGCCGTCTTCGTCATAAATCTCTTCTTGCGCTCTTTGCGTCATCTCAACCAAAGGAAGCCCCTTGTTTGAAAGAGCCGCATGGGAGATCAGGGTTGTAAACTGCACATTCGAATGCGCCCCGGCATCCGGAAACGGCTCGAAGTTTTCAAAAATTTCATGGGGCAGGGCAATGTGGGTATCATCGTAGTGCTGGTTGATGTCAGCCGTTTCAAACAATGAGTTCTGCACCTGCTGGCTTTTTCGCATGGCGGCATAGAAAAAAAGACCGCAAATTCCTGATATCAGTGTCGAGATCCAGAACCGGTTCAATGTGTTCCAGAAGCCGCCGCCAAAAGTGATGCAGGAGGCATAGGACGGTTTTATGGGAAAGGATCTTGAAGGGCCTCTGCCGATATTTTCAAACCCCTGGCTGGCCGCAAGCTCTCTGTACCAGGAGGGCAGGGGAACATCCAGAATGCTTTCATAGCTTTTTTCTCCCATCCTGCTTCCATCTTCATGCAGCGGATAGTATTCATGATGCGTGGATCCGTACTGGCTGAAGGCTCTCTGGCCTGCATAATAGTAGATTCCGCTCAGTGAAGGATCCTCTTCAACATAGATGGCATGGGACATGATGGAGTCATAATCCCGCTTGGCAAAAAAGTATTGAACGGATCCGGCTGCCATCCAGGTCAGGCAGAATATGATGGCGGTCATTAAAACTGTTGCAATCATGCGGCTTTTGAACCCGATCTTTTCCAGAGGCTTTCCGCGTTCGAGCTGCTGGTTTTCATGCAGGTTCACAAACTTCCAGGCGCTCTGGTTTTTGCGCGATTCAAGAAGGATATCTGTGTTGTCCCTCTTTTTAAGTCGTCTGAAAATCTCCAGGTTTCCATGTTCAAGAAACTCCCTGACCAGAGGCTTCTTTTTTGCATATCTGTTTTTGTACCAAGCTGCTTCGCAGCAATCGTAAACGCAAATCTTCTTTCTTCATTGGTGGTTCAATGGTTCTCCTTGAGTACTTGATCTTATCGTAAACAGATTATTTTCAGAAGTCTCCTATGGATATATGCTTAAACTATCTATGGAGGACTAAAATCACCGATGAATAAAGAAGAAACATTAAACCGTATCCATCGTATTATGACTGCTACTGGATACTCGGACAGTACTCATAAAAGCTATCATAAATGGATTGCTCGACTATTTGACCATCTGCATCCCGTTGATTCTAAAGATATCTCCTTATCCGATGCCCAGGATTATTTACTTTACCTCTATGAAGAGAAGAACCCTGCTGATGGCACCTACAACCAATGTGTAGATGCTCTGAGATATTTCTTTGCCACAATCCAAGGCATTCAATACGAGGGTAAGCAATTATCTAAACGACGAATCAAAGTAGTTCAGAAAAACCCGATTATGCCTGATCAGGCTCGCCGGCTTGTCAATGAGTGTAAGGATCCAATGCTTAAAGCCGCTATAGCCTTAGCCTTTGGCTGCGGCCTGCGAATCTCTGAAGTGGCTAATTTGAAGAAAAAGAACGTCCACAGAGGATCACAGACGATAACGGTAGAAGATTCAAAAGGAAATAAGACACGAACCGTCAACTATTCTCTTTCTGTAGGAGATATAGTTAATAACTACGTCAAATTTTCCATCAAAACACAGAACGTACGCTTTAAAGATGAAGACTATATCTTCAGAAAAAGTAAAAAGCCTGGAGATAAATGGAGTACTTCCGCAATCAGAGTGAAGTTTAACCAATATCTCCAGACCTTCGACTTTCATCTCCCCGACCAGACTTTTCATGGACTCCGCCACGCCTTCGCAACAGGACTGGCAGAAAGGAATGTCTCGCTTTTGGTTATTCAGAAGCTCATGGGACATTCTTCTATAGCTACCACTGCTAAATATATCCATGTGCCTGACAAGACCACAACTACACTGCCGGATCTTCTCAAAGGGGATGATTAAGTATGAAACCCAATTCCAAGGTCTCATTCAAACAAATTTTATGGTTAATGGATGAGAAGTGCAAGATTGCCTGGTCCGATTTGTCTCCAAAGGAGAACAAAGTATTAAATGCCAACATGTTTTGCCATTCTGAAGTTTATGGCTTTATAGGGACAGTCTGCCCAAATTGTGGAACCCAAAGAATTCATTATGGTTCCTGCAATACTTCAGGATGTCTGGAATGTGGAATTGTCCGTAAAGAAAAATGGCTTGATAAGCAGTGAAGAAAGATAGTGAATGCCCCTTACCATCACATTGTTTTCACCATTCCTCATCAGCTTAGTGGACTTTTTCTGGTTCATCGTATAACAACTGGCAATCTGTTCTTTCAAGCTGTAGCTGAAGCGCTCAAAACAATCAGTGCTGACCCAAAATACTTCGGAGCCGCGAAGACTGGCTTTTTTGAGGTTGAGCACACATGGGGAGCAGCGCTTAACTGGCATCCGCACCGTCATGTCGTCCTTTGCACAGCAGGGCTCGACGAAGCAGGCAATTTAGTTTATCCCAAATATGAACCCCAAAAGACTGCTTCAGGAAAAAAGAAAGGTTTCATCTTTCCTGCTAAAAAGCTCGCTGCACTTTTCAAGAAGATTCTTCTGAATAAACTCTGTGAAAAATTCGAATACACAGGATCTCCCTGGCTTAACGATCTCAATACAGTCAAAGAAATCTCCTGGCAGGTTCAAATCTGTGAAGCTCTTTCCAAGCCAGACAGTATAATCGATTATCTTGGGCGCTATGTGAATAGAACCGCAATCTCCAACAGCCGAATTCAATCGTACGATGGCGAGCATGTGATGTTTACCTATAAGAGCTACCGAAACAAGGGAAAGATCATGAAGATGACTCTCAAAGATACAGAGTTTGTTCGTCGCTTTACCATGCATATTCCGCCAGAACACTATACCCGTATCCGCTATTATGGATTTCTTGGACCAAACGGAAAGAAAGATCTTGAAAGAATTCAGCAGCTGACCAATACTCCACCTGCTCCTGAAGTAAGAACAACAGAAGAGATTCTTATGGAGCTTATGGGAGAAAACTATAATAAATGTCCGAAGTGTGCTGGAATAATGGAAATTGAGGTTGAAGAACCCCGAATACAAAAGCTTTCTGAGCACTTCAACCATCTTCGGAAGAAGGCCCGAAGCGTAGTTATCCAAGGGCTCGTAATCCCAAAACTTGTAGATTACAACCAATCCGCAAAGGACTAGTTAACTTAATCTTGGGATAAGTGCGCCCAAAATTAAGAGGATATATTTATTTAGACCTCAAACAGAATTCTTTATAAAAGCTATATAAATCATGTCTGCTCTACCTGAATAATTCATAGATTTTTTCACAAGTCTATTTTCAGGTGTTTTGTTCTAGAATCAAGGACAAAATAGATGATATTTTAATTGCTCGTCCAATTTTCAGTTAGAAAGAGTTTGTTGTAATTG
>JADGIS010000134.1 GCA_015233825.1 Erysipelotrichaceae bacterium RD49 | reverse complement strand
TTTGATATTGACTCAAACGCTATTGCGTTTACTATTCGTGAATTGATTATTGAGTATTAAGTGTTTGTTCAAGAATCGACGTGTTAATTTCGAATATTGAATTGTCTGTAATCAGAGTTTTCAAAGAACGATCGTTTGTGAATTGTTTCGCAACTCACAAAGCTTACTTACTATACCAACGATCAGAATCATTGTCAACAACTTTATTTCGATTTTTTAAGAGAGTCTTATAAAATTTCGATTTCTACTTTAGTTATCGGTGATTCGCGGTCGTTTCGCTTAACGCTCACTTATATTAACATGTCCCCGCTTCCTGGTCAACACTTAAATGTGAATTTTTTAACTATTTTCACATTCACGTCGCTATTCCATTGTGCAAAAACCTGTATCAAAAAATCCGGCAGCCATCTTTATTCAATGGCTGCCGGAGTAATCCATCCCGATCATATGGTTCAAATCGATTTTCCAATGACTGACAGGACTTAAAAAAGAGTCAGCTGATTTTCATCATCCAATCCTTCGAGGGCACCTAGTAAATCAAGCCGGTCGATCAGCGTTTTAGAAAGCGATGTTCGATTCAACAAGTCTTCCTTCGATAAGAACGGCTTTTCATTGCGGGCTTTAATAATGGTTTTCGCAACGTTTTCACCTAAAGAATCAACCGCAGTAAATGGCGGGATGATGGCTTTATCATCATCAGGATCCAGGATAAATTCTTTGGCATCACTGCGGGTAATGGAAAGATTAGAGAATTTATACCCCCGCATATACATCTCATTACACAGCTCAAGCGTGTCATAGAGATCCTGTTCTTTCTTTTCTACTTTCTGAGTTTTATCGGCTTTCGCCATAGCGATTTCGTGCATTCGTTTCTGGATTGCGCCCAAACCGCTGGTCATCACCGATAAATCATATGCATCGCAGCGAATAGAGAAGAACTGGCAATAATACGCTCTTGGGTGATGGACTTTAAACCAGGCGATGCGGATAGCCATCATAACATAGGCAACCGCATGAGCCTTTGGGAACATGTACTTGATCTTGCGGCACGAGTCCATAAACCATTCCGGTACATTGTGCTTCGCCATGAGTTCTTCCCACTCCGGCTTAAGGCCCTTGCCTTTACGAACACTTTCCATGATCGTAAAGCTTTCTTTATTTGGAACACCATAACGTAACAAGTCGACCATAATGTCATCTCGACATCCAATCACCTGGCTCAGGTTGCAGATTCCGGCATCAATCAAGTCTTTGGCGTTATTCAGCCAGACATCAGTTCCATGAGACAGACCGGAAATCGAAACCAGCTCGGCGAATGTTGTCGGCTTGGTCAACTCCAGAATGCCGCGGACAAACGGGGTGCCGAATTCTGGAATTCCCGCAGCTCCTGTTACTTCTGGATATAAGGTCGTATCCAGACCAAGAGATTTGCAAGAGGAGAAGATTTCCATCGTTGCCTTGTCATTCATCGGAATGGTCGTGACATCAATCCCTGTGATCCGCTCCAGCATTTTCATGGCAGTCGGATCAACGTGGCCTAAAATATCGAATTTCAAAATGTTGTCATGGATCTGGTGGAAGTCGAAGTGAGTCGTTTTCCATTCCGCATATGGGTTATTAGCCGGATATTGCACCGGTGTAAAGTCGTGTACATCCATATCCAATGGAACGACTACAATGCCGCCTGGATGCTGGCCGGTTGTTCGTTTAACCCCGGCACATTCGTTGGCAAGATCAGTTCGTTTATATTCTGAAAATGGCTGGAATTCCAGTCCCATTTCCTCTTCATATCCTTTGACATAGCCGTAGGCTGTTTTTTCCTGGACCGTACCCACCGTTCCCGCTCGAAAGACGTGATCGTCTCCGAAGATTGTTTTGGTAAAAGCATGGGCATTTGGCTGATAGTCACCAGAGAAGTTCAAGTCAATATCAGGAACTTTATCTCCATGGAAGCCTAAGAAGGTTTCAAATGGAATATCCTGGCCGTCCCCCTTCATCGGCGTACCGCATTCCGGACAGTTTTTATCCGGCAAGTCAAAACCGGACTGGACACTGCCATCCGTAATCCACTCTAAGTGGTGACATTTCGGGCAAAGATAATGAGGAGCTAAGGGGTTTACCTCTGTAATTCCGGACATCGTTGCTACAAAAGAAGAGCCAACCGATCCTCGTGAACCGACTAAGTAACCATCGTCATTCGATTTTTTTACCAGCAGGTGCGAGATGTAGTAAACCACATAGTATCCTGCCCCGATGATGGCATCGAGTTCACGTTTCAAACGGGCTTCGACCGGTTCTGGCAGCGGCTCGCCATATTGTTTACGAGCAGTTTCATAACAGATATCCGACAGTTTCTGGTCAGATCCTTCAATATCAGGTGGATATAATTTGTCTTTAATAGGCAGCAGTTCTTCGGTCATCTCAAAAAGCTTATTGGGATTTTCAATGACGATTTCCCGCTTGGTTTTTTCATCCAGCCAATCAAAAGCTGCCAGCATTTCTGTCGTCGTCAGCAGATGCTGGTCCGGAGAGGAGCATTCTTTACGCTGATTAAAATTCCGGAAGTAGAGCGGATGGCGGGAGTTGCCGCTGGTTTTGGCATTGATATAGACATCCCGCACCCGCTTTTGTCTTGGTTCAACATAATGGCAGTCGCCTGAAGCGATTACCGGAACACCAGCTTGTTTGCCCGCATCCAGAATAAAGCTGAGGATCTGCTTCAATTCATCAACCGAATGAATCGATTGAACGTCAAGCAGATGTTTATAAACCGCCAAAGGCTGAACTTCAAGAAAGTCATAAAACTTTGCCGCTTCTACCAATTCCCGCTCTGAGCGGGTATGGGCTAAATCAAAGATTTCGCCATTCTGGCAGGCCGAACCAAACAAAAGGTTGCCCTTGGCGTGGTATTCTTCCAGAACTGGTCTTGGAATAATCGGAATACCGGTAACGTTGGTGCTGGCAGGATTGTATTTTAAATACTTGGTATGAGACAGGGTTACCAGTTCAAAGAGTTCTTTCAGCCCTTGCTTATTTTTGGCAAAAACATTGATGTGCTTGCCATGGTTTTTACGCAGCGCGCTGGAATTATCGAGATGGCTGATGCTTTCAAGGGTAGCATCGGATCCCCACTCGCGAAGCATGTATAAAAACACCTGCGAAAGAACTTCCGCATCATAGTCCGCTCGGTGCGCGCCTTCGCCATCGTAATCGACTTCATAATGGCGGCAGACATTTCCCAATCGATAGCTGCGCAGATCCATCATGGAATAGCTGGCTGGCAGCGTATCAATGACGGGATTGGTAAATTCAGGCCGCCCCAGCTTACGGGCGGCCGCATTTAACATGCCCACGTCAAAGGTAGCGTTATGGGCAACCAGAATGGCATCACCGATAAAGTCTTTGATGGTATCAAACTCTTCTTCGATCGGTCTTGCCCCGTCGACATCAGACTGCTGGATATGGGTTAATTCCGAAATTGAGACTGGAATTTTCCGTTTGGGATTGATAAAGAACTGCTTGCGGTCGATGATCTCGCTTTCTTTCATCTTGACCGCACCAAACTCAATAATATCATCCAACCGATTGGATAAGCCGGTGGTTTCCAAGTCGAAGATGACGTATTCAGCATCTTCAAGATTCTGATCGCGAACGTTATGAACGACCTTGTATTCTGGTGAGACCATCGTCATCTCACAGCCGTAAAGCATTTTAAACGGATGATTTGGGTCCTTTTTCTGGAGCGCCTCGATTTTATGCTGGGCCATGGGGAAAGCCTGGACAACATTGTGGTCACAAAGGCCGATTCCTTTCATTCCCCAGTCCCAGGCCTGCTGGATAAACGATTCAATCGCGCAGACGCCATCCATTTCGGAAAATGTCGAGTGAACGTGCCACTCGATGCGCTTTTCAATTTCATCATCTTTGCGCTTTGGCTTGCGGGCTGGCTCGACTTTATTAAACTGCAAAACAATGTTGCGCTTGTAGTTGTCATAATTCACGCCGCCGGTCACATGAACATAATCACCGATGCGGATTTCCTCCATCTGTTCGACAGTGAAGTTTTTTCTCTCGAACGTTTTACATAAAATAGCTTCATCGTCATCGCTGATATAAAGTTCCATCAGTTTGCGCCCGGAGCGAATTTCCTTGATTTCTAATGCAAACACCCGGCCGGTGATCATGATGTTCTGCATGCCATCCGTCAGTTCGCGGATTGCGACTTCCTGGGGTTTGTTTTTACTGCCATAACCGCCATATGAATTGGACCAGCCTCCATTCCGGCCGCCATTTTCAGGATTGGCAGCAGGGGCTGGTCTGGCACTAGGCGGCCTATAGCCTTCCGGCGCCGGCGCAATTGGACCTGGAACTTCTCCTGGATCTTCATACTCACAAACAACTTTGAGTGGAAATCCATGCTGGGCCAGTTTTTCTTCTAAGCGCTGGCGATTTTCCAGCATCGCCATATGATAGTCCGGTCTTGTCGTGGTGTAGAGCAGACATCCTGGCCCTTGTAAAGAAGGATGGAGGCCTTTATAGGCCTCCAGCTGGACATCCAGATTACAGATTCGTCCTAAGTACGGTTCGACCAGTTCCAGCTCAAACTCACTGTTGCCACAGGTAAGCTGGAGCTGGATATCGGTATGAAGCGCCAGGCGCAGCTCATGCAAAATCCGCTCATACACCTCAAGAGGAAGCTGTCTGGAAAGCTCCCATTTCATATCCAGCTTCTGGCTGCGGGCATGATACACCGGATTTTCTTTTAAGGTCACATCGGCAAGCAGTTCAAGAAGATCAGTATTTAAGCAGTCCCCAAACAGTTCACGGATGCGCCGCGCCATTAAATCGCCAGCTTTCTAATCGCTTCACGCGCTGCTTTCTGTTCGGCTTTCTTTTTCGTAGAGCTTTCGCCGATCCCCATGCAGATATCATCCAGGAAAACGCCCATTTTGAATGTTGGAGAATTGCTGGGGCCGGATTCTTCTAACAGGCGGTATTGAATGGTGCGCTTGTTATCGGTTTGCACGTATTCTTGCAGCTGGGTCTTATAGTCTGTGACGTCTTCCGGCTTTTCCGCTGTGATCAGCGGTTTCATATATTCATCCAGAATTTTAGCGGCTGCATCATAGCCTAGATCCAGATAGATCGCACCGATGCAGGCTTCAAAATGATCGGCAAGAATCGAAGGACGACTGCGCCCGCCGCTTTTTTCTTCCCCCACACCAAGCCGCAGGAATTTGTACCATCCTAATTGCTCATTGAGTTTGGCCAGGGTTGCTTCACAAACTGTCTGGGCACGAATCGTTGTCATTTTGCCTTCATGCAGTTTGGGCATCAATTTATAGAGTGCAGTAGCAGACCAGATTTGCAGTACTGCATCGCCGACAAATTCCAGGCGTTCGTTGTTATCGATCCCGGAATGGTGTTCATTGGCATAAGAAGAATGGGTGCACGCCTCGTAATACAGTTGAATATTGTCAGGCGCAAATCCTTTGCTTCTTAACCAGTCCGTCAAGGTTTTCATATTTATTCCTCCTTGTTTTGATTTGGTTTTATTTTCCGTTTGGTTTTCAGTCTGCTTGATGAACAAACTGAGGCTGCAAGTCTTCAAATACACAAGCAGGCACTAAAAATTCGATACTTTGGTTGTATTTGAGCAGTTCGCGGACATTGCTTGAAGAAATCAGTGAATGTTCGGGTTTGCCAATCAAAAACAAGGTATCCATACCTTGTTTCATGGATGCATTCAGCCAGGCATTATTCGCTTCCGAAAGATAGTCCCCTTCGTTTCGCATCGAACGAATGAGCACAGTTCCCCCTAATTCTCTCGCTCTAGCAATCGTCAGACCATCACAGAGGGCGATTTCGACATTGTCAAGATCTTCTGTCATGACCTGAAGCCACTTCATTTTCTGCTCTGTCGTAAACATTCCGTGCTTTGCGGAATTTGGACTGACCATAACAATCACCCGGTCAAACAATTGACTTGCCCGCTCGATGATATCTTCATGGCCTTTGGTTGGCGGGTCAAATGACCCCGCAAAAACTCCAGTTCTCATTTTGAGCCTTTCTTTTCTTTCTATCTTTGCGACCTGCATATTTTAGCTTCTTGCGAGCGGCTTTCTTCTTTACCTTTTCTGGAATCGTATTTAAGCTTGACGGAAATCAAGCCCGCCAGCTTTCTTGCTCTTTTGTCATTCATAATATATAGAAGGAGAAAACAAGGAATAAGAATGCCGAATCTGGCATACCGTGCCCCTTCAAAGCAAAGATAAAAGATAATTAAAAAGATAATTAAGGGGAAAGCAATGAAACACAGGCCGTGTGCTGATACTTTAATCTGTTTTCAAATAAATATCTTCTCAGACTTCTATTTTTATTCAATAAGCAGAAAAATTTGCAAAATTGAAAGACACGCCAGACTATTTGTTGTTTGAATGGCATCACTCCGAATTCTTCTTGCTGATGGTTTCTTCACTTGCTCAATGATAAAATGAGCAAACTATCTCTTACGATGCCGCCGCTTTGATAATAATTCAAAATAATTAAAATTTAAGTCTTGAAAGCGGCAAACCATCCCTTCAAAGTAAGATATCCGCTTTGAGCTTTTTTGAATGTTGATTTACCAGGCGTAGGTTTCTTTCCTCATACTTTTTGTTTAAAATAAACTCATGAATCCAAATCGTTTGAACATTGTGCTTTTTGAGGATAGTAAACACGATGCTGACCATATCCAGGCAGCTTTAAAAGAGGCATTGCAATCGTATACCTTTCAGTTGTCCTTTCAAACCTTTTCTGAGGTCCCTGATGATTTGAAAGAGAATTCCTGTCTTTTGCAGGCCGACCTGGTCGTTCTTGATATGGAAATCGGCAAAACTAGCGGGATCCTGCTTGGCAAAAAAATCCGGTAGTTCTATCCAGATTTAACCATTATTATCGTATCAGGATATACCGCCTACCTTGAAAAAGGGTACACCATTCGAGCCGCCAGATATTTTTTAAAACCACTCAATTCAAGGATTCTCAAACTTGAAATGCAAGATTTGATGGATGAGCCACAGTTTCGGCAGCGTTTTTTGATTACAGACCTTCGCTTAGGGAGTAACGGGATCCGCGTAGGCAATATTGCCTATATCGAATACCGAGATCGTAAATGCATTTTCCATCTGATCAATGGCCATCAAGTCGCTGCTGCCATGGCCCTTCAAGAAGCAGATCATCTTGTCCAAAATTATGGCTTTTCTTCTCCTGCCAAAGGATACTCAGTCAATCTTTCTCAAATCCAGTCGGTTGAAAAAGATATGGTTCTTTTGAAAAGTGGCAGTAAAATCCCGGTCTCCAGAAGACGCCATAAGCCATTTCAATCTTCCTATGAGCAATGGAATCGAGGTAGACCGCTATGATTTTAGTTGGCTCTACCTTTATTTTCTGGATTTTTATCCTCAGCCATCGACTGCTTCATCCCGTTTTGAAAATACGAGACCGTCTGGCCATCCATCTCAACCATGCTCTTTGTCGGGAAATCCAAATTCGAGAAAATGAGCTGTCCAAACGCCTGGACCTCTTACGCCGGAACTATGAACTTGAGTTTTCTTATTTACATGAACAGATTCATGACTACAGCCATCTCTATACCCTGGCCTTAAAGGCTGGCCACTTCGATTTAGGACATGGAGCGGGAATCCTCGGCCATTCAATGACCGAGATGAAAGCGACTGGTGCATAAAGATGCATTACTGGATGTTATATCTTTTTTATTTTATTTAAGCATATTTAATCACATTTATGA
>JADGIS010000133.1 GCA_015233825.1 Erysipelotrichaceae bacterium RD49 | reverse complement strand
TATGGATTGTTCGTCTGGGGTAAGACTCTTCCATCCTACGGGAGATCTTTTTTGTTTTCCATATTTCTTTTTGACATATCAAATTCAGCCATCAACCCAATCCCACCAATTTTTTCAGAGACCCAAAAATAATGCAAAAAAAATATGAGATTTTATCTTTTTATCCACTATAATATAAATACATATCCATAAGTTCTTCCGGTATTAGTCCCAAGATTGAATCAGCGAATCTTTATTCTTCAAATAAAGCATGGCAAGCTTATATTTTGGAAGACCTGGAGCTGCTTGAATACAAAACTGCGACTGAAAGGGGACTGCCGGAAAACATGGAACTGCAGGAGGTGATCTAAAGAGAGGGATGATGAATGCAAGCTGGAAGAAGCTCAGGTGGCATTCAATCGAGACACTCTTGTTTATTTCTATCATTTTTATGTGCTTTAAGTTTATATCATTTTGAAGACAATTATGGGTTGTCTTCAGCTCAATGGGGGTTTATATGAATAATAAAACATCAAAAATCAGTACTGTTTTTGCGGGAATGTGCTGCGCATCCTTGCTCTTTGCCACACCTGTTCTGGCGGATGACCAGGTGGAAATTGCCGGACTGGATATTTATCGTCTCTATAACGAAAATACCGGTGAACACTTCTATACATCGGGAGCCAATGAAAAGGACGCACTCGTACAAGCTGGCTGGGTCTTTGAAGGCGTTGGCTGGGTCGCCCCAACAGAGGGTGAGCCGGTCTACAGACTATATAACCCAAATGCCGATGGCGGCGATCACTACTACACAATTAATCGGGAAGAAGCCAATTCACTGGTTGCTTTAGGATGGTTAATGGACAACGATGCCAATCCTGTTTTCTATTCCGGCGGCGAGATCAACCTGTATTCAGCTTACAATCCAAACGCAAAATCGGGTGCTCATAACTATACAACAAGCCGTACCGAGCAGGATGCTTTGATCGATGCTGGATGGATGTATGACCAGGTAGCCTGGAAAGTTCTTGGTGAGGGCTTTGAAGAAACAGATCCAGCCTTGTACGAACGATTTGCTGGACAGGTATTCACTAGAAATCATTTTGGAGCTGCTGGGGGACCCGGAGCAACGATGACCATCAATGCCGACGGAACCTATCGAGAGACAAACGTCCGGATTTCCGTTCGTCCAGGAATTGGCAGTGAATACAGCGAATTTACCGGAAAGCTTTCTGATCCAATCAAAGTTGATGACTATACTTGGAAGGCTCATGTCATTTCTAGTAATTTAATATCTCCTGTGGGAACAATCATCAACGAAGGTCAAAGAGACTCTAAACTCATGTTAGAACCATTTGCGGGTCTGTATGCACCAATGGACTTTTACATCGCTTCGCCTGACAAGCCACTTGAAGACTATCCGGCTTTTGTTCAGCAACGTATGAAAGAAATGGATAGAGATCTTCCTGATTCATATATTCTTTATACGCCTGATGGAATGACTTTTATGAATATCGGAAAATGGTATTCTGCCTAACCAAATCAGGAGCTTCAAAGATCTTGCCTAAGCTTCATTGCTACGAATGAATTCAGAGGTACCTTTACTGTCAAGACAGCAATCTTGTTTGATATATGGATTTAAAATCTGCACTCTAAATTCTTCTATATAATATGGAAAAGGTATTATACTCTCTTTCGATACTATGCAGCTTTTTGAGGGAGTCTTAAATTCAAATTTGAATCGAATTGTATAAGAATGGCATTCAGTATCCAGCTGGATGCCATTTTTATTTGGTCAAAAAAAGAGATGGTGATCGGAAATTAGTTTTTATAAACGGTATAAATATTTAACTACATATGATCAGCTACTATTATTCAAGCTATAAAGGAAAGGATAATTAAGTTGTGTGAAGTAACTGTAAAGTAAAGACGCCTGTTTTTTGTCTGAAAAATGAAAAACAGGCTGAATCAATCAGCCTGTTAAGAGTGAAGAGTAACGATTTCGTTAAATTAGTCGCACATTTTAACGATAACAGCAACGCCCATGCCGCCGCCGATGCACAGGGAAGCAAGACCATAAGTGAGGTGGCGTTTCTGCATTTCGTAAAGCAGGGTAACGAGGATACGGTTGCCGGAAGCACCTACTGGGTGACCTAAAGCGATGGCACCACCGTTAACGTTTGTCTTTTCAAGCAGAGCTTCTCTGTCGACACCAGTGTTTTCGATCAGTTCATGGATTACACCCAAAGATTGAGCAGCGAATGCTTCATTGAGCTCGATTAACTGCATCTGGTCAAGAGTCATGTCTGCATTTTTCAAAGCATTCAAAATAGCAGGAGTTGGGCCAAGACCCATTGTCAATGGATCAACGCCGCCCTGTCCGAATGCCAGAACTTCAGCAATTGGTTTTAAGCCGTATTCTTTTACAGCTGTTTCGCTGGCTACGATGCACATGGAAGCACCATCGTTGATCCCAGAAGCGTTACCAGCAGTAACAGATCCGTCTTTTACAAAAGCTGGTTTTAATTTAGCCAGCAGTTCAAGGGAAGTTTCACGTGGGCCTTCGTCGGTATCGAAAACAATGGTTTTTTTGCGCTGCTTGATTTCGATTGGAACGATTTCGTCTTTAAATTTGCCTTCAGCGATTGCTTTGATGGCTTTCTGCTGGGATGCAAGAGCGAATTCATCCTGCATTTCACGAGTCAGGTTGTATTTGTTTGCAACATTTTCAGCGGTAACACCCATGTGAATGTTATTCATTGCGTCCGTTAAAGCATCGTTGATCATGGAGTCAACCATTGTCTGGTTGCCCATTTTTGTGCCAACACGGTTTTTGCCGCTTACCAGATAAGGAGCAGCAGACATGTTTTCCACGCCGCCTGCAACGATTACATTGCCCCATCCAGCACGGATTCTGATGGCTGCTTCAATAACAGCTTCCAGACCAGAACCGCAAACCATGTTGATGGAATGGGCAGGGACTGTATTTGGGATACCAGCATCTAAAGAGATGTGACGAGCAATGTTCTGTCCAAGACCAGCGGAGATAACGTTACCGATGATTACTTCGTTAACCTGATCCGGTTTAACGTTTGCCTGTTCCAGGGCTGCTTTCAGGACAGTTGCACCCATTTCTGCACAGGATACACTTGTCAGAGATCCCATGAATTTGCCGATGGCACTTCTCTTTGCGCCAACGATATAAGCTTTTTCACTCATTCTTATTGCCTCTTTCTACTCTTATGAGATTGCTTATTCATACTAGACCACTCTTTCTTGAAATTCAAATGTTTATGTGAATTAATTCACACAAAAATGAAATCCAGTCAGAATAGCCGGTTACAAGGCCATTATAACAGGAAAGAAATCAAAAAGAATCCGCTTTCAAAGATACAGTACAAGTCAAATGCCCATCTGGTGTGACTTTTTCCCATCAATCGATACGAAAATGGAAACGAAACTGCAGAATTTTAGCCATTATATATTGATTAGAAAAGGGGAGAGTCCCTAAAGAATCGGGGAATATCCAAGCAGATCGTGCAAATTTGAATGGCAGACCAGGATGAATTGCGAAGACTTAAGCGGCTTTTCAAGAAAACGCTGGAGCAATCACGAATTCAAATAAATCATCAGGACCGTCGATTTTCAGCTCGAAACCATCAATGGAAACTCAGTGGATCTCTGATCATAGCTGGAAACTGCAGAACGAAACTGCTCTTGAAAATACGCGAAATGGACTTAGCCAAGTGATTCTGGGGAATTGCGTAAAACACAATGAAAGCTGCAAAGAGTGTGCTCGCTCTTCCACCTATTACAAAGCAAGCTGGCAAGAGAAAAGCAGGATGGAAAAAAGCAGGCCAGACACCGTTTCGAAATGACTGTCCAGTGCTGCACAAGCAAGATGAGCAGATTGCAGACAGAATGAACCTGGTGATGGACACCGTGCCGCTTGATGTCTCCGAATGTACAGTGATTGGAAAAACACAAAAGACTGGACTTGGCTTGCGGAATGATGCGTCCAAATTTTCGGTGAAAAACACACAATTTTCCACAGGATTATTTTCGGGTTTTGGAAGAGATTTTTCGCAGGAACAAAATGAGTTTTCGTCTCAAAATTGAAGTCTAAAACTTTACCACCAATTGTGATTTTTGTCACGATTGAAACCGCATCCAATACTAAAACGGAAATTTGGTATGAAAAACCTGTGATTTTATTCACTTTTACGGATGAAATCGGATTCAACATACTTATCGCATTTTTAGCCATAATCAGCTGGGAAAATCGCAGAAAAGAAGGAAAAACCAGGTGAAATGGACCGATTCTTAGTGAAATCATTCACATCCCAAATTGACAGTCTCTTTTTAAGGGCTATTATTTGAGTAGTGCAAAGTCCGCTGTGGAGGTGCGTCTTTGCTCGAGAATCCAAAGTTCAGGCTGAAGAGAAAGGAGAACTTCAATTTTATGGATTTCAATTTAACAGAACAACAGAAACTGATGCAGAAGTTGTTCCGGGAAGTTGCCCAGGCAGAAGTGAAAGATAACGCTGCCGACGTTGACGAAAAAGAACGTTTCCCAAAAGAAAACGTAGAAATTCTTCGTCAGGCAAAAATGCTGGGCATCCCTTATCCCCGTGAATACGGTGGAGCTGGTGCAGATTATCTGTCTTACATCCTTGCTGTCGAGGAATTATCCAAGACATGTGCAACAACAGGCGTTGTTTTATCTGCCCACACATCGTTAGGAACATGGCCAATCGCCCAATACGGCACACCAGAACAGAAAGAAAAATTCTTAAAACCATTAGCTTCCGGTGAAAAACTTGGTGCATTTGGTTTAACGGAACCAAATGCTGGTACTGATGCGGCTGGTCAGCAGACCACTGCTGTTCTTGATGGCGATGAATATGTACTCAATGGTACAAAGATCTTCATCACCAACGCTGGTGAAGCAGATATTTATATCATTTTCGCAATGACTGACAAATCGAAAGGCAACAAAGGAATTTCCGCTTTCATCGTTGAAAAGGACACTCCGGGCTTCACAATTGGTCAGCATGAAAAGAAACTCGGTATCCGTGGTTCCGCTACTTCCGAGCTGATCTTCAACAATGTACGCATTCCAAAAGAAAACCTGCTTGGTGGGGAAGGCAAAGGGTTCAAAGTCGCTATGTCTACTCTCGATGGCGGACGTATTGGTATTGCTGCCCAGGCTTTGGGTATTGCTGAAGGCGCATTAGAAGAAACGGTAAAATACGTCAAGGAAAGAAAGCAGTTTGGACGCCCAATTGCTAAATTCCAGAACACACAGTTCGTTCTTGCTAACCTGCAGACCAAAATTGATGCCGCAAAAATGCTCGTATACCGTGCGGCAATGGCCAAAGAAGAAGGCAAGCCTTACACCGTCCTGGCTGCTGAAGCCAAACTGTTTGCAGCTGAAGTTGCAATGGAAGTTACAACTAAGTGCATCCAGCTGATGGGTGGTTATGGTTATACCCGTGACTTACCAGTAGAAAGAATGTTCCGCGATGCGAAGATCACTGAGATCTACGAAGGAACATCGGAAGTACAGCGCATGGTTATCTCTGGCGCCGTGCTCCGGTAGTGGAAAGGAAAACCGAACGATATGAAAATTGTTGTTTTAGCTAAACAGGTCCCTGACTCAACTGAAATTACAGTCGACAAGAAAACCGGTACTCTGGTTCGTGATGGCGTTCCTTCCATCATCAACCCAGATGACTTAGCGGGTCTTGAAGCGGCTCTTGAATTAAAAGACAAATCCGACGACGTAGTCGTAGAAGTTCTCTCGATGGGTCCTCCTCAGGCTGCCGGCATGCTCCAGGAAGCAATTGCCCGTGGTGCTGACAAAGCCTATCTTTTGACAGACAGAAGACTGGGTGGTGCAGATACCTGCGCAACTTCCAGAACGCTGGCTGCTGCTTTAGATAAAATCGGTTACGACCTGATTATCGCCGGCCGCCAGGCTATTGATGGCGATACGGCTCAGGTTGGACCCCAGACGGCTGAACGTCTTGGCATTCCTCAGGTCACTTATGTTGATGAAATCCTGGAAATTGCTCCAGATCATATCAAAGTGAAAAAATCCCTTGAAGATGAAGACCAGGTCGTTTCTGTAAAACTCCCAGCTGTTATCACAACTCTGTCTGGCATGAATAAGCCTCGTTACATGAACTGCGTGGATATCGTTGACTCTTTCAACAATCCAGTTGTCACCATGACTTACGATGACCTGGCTGAAAACCTGCCAATGGAACAGATCGGTCTGGCTGGATCTCCAACCCAGGTATTCAGAACATTTACAAAAGATGTAACTGCTGCAACGGAAACATTCAACCTGCCAGCAGATCAGACCGGAAAACAGATTGCTGAAACTCTCAAAGAGAAACAGCTGATTAAGAAGTAGAAAGGAACGTCATGGCTACATTTCCAGATTACAAAGATATTTACGTATTTGTAGAACAGAAAAATTCCGAACCTGCTGAAGTAGGCTACGAGCTGATCAATAAAGCTCGTGAACTCGTTGATGCTTCTCCAGAACTCGGCTACAAAGTCGTTGGTGTACTCCTTGGCGAAAATGTTAAGGATAAAGCACAAGACGTCATCGCCCATGGCGCTGACGAAGTGATCGTCATTGATGATCCAAAACTGAAAGATTACTCCACACAGTATTACACAGATGCACTGACACAGATGATTGAAAAATTCAAACCATCTTCACTGTTAACGGGTGCAACTGTTCTTGGACGCGACTTGGCTCCCCGTGTGGCTGCCCGCATCAATGCTGGCCTGACGGCTGACGCAACTGGCATTGAAATCGGTAAAGGCGTCAAACTGACTTCCCGTGAAGGCATTCGCGAAATCCCGGATGACGATGCTCTGCTGTTGGTTACCCGTCCTACATTCGGCGGTAACTTATTCGGTACAATCGTCTGCCCAAATACCCGCCCACAGATGGCTACCATCCGTCCGAAAGTATTTGACATGGCAAAACCAGATGCATCTAGAACCGGTGAAGTTGTCGAATTCGCTCCAGTTTGGGATGACAAAGGTGTCGAAGTTGTTGTTGAAGGCGTTGAGCCAAAAGAAGTTGCTGGCGTAGATATCACAAAATGTGATGTTCTCGTTGGTGCTGGCCGTGGAGCTGAAGGCGCACTGGATCTTGTAGAAGAACTGGCAAACTTGCTTGGTGGTGAAGTTTCAGCGACTCGTGCAGCCGTTGAAGATGGCTTCCTGCCAAAAGAAAGACAGGTTGGTCAGACCGGTAAAACCGTTCGTCCAAATCTGTACATTGCCTGCGGCATCTCTGGCGCTGTTCAGCACGTTGCCGGTATGGAAAAATCCGATTACATTATCGCGATCAACCGTGACCCAGAAGCTGAAATCTTCAAAATTGCCAACCAGGGCTATGTTGGAACCGTTGAAGAAGTTCTGCCTGTCCTGATTGAAGAAATCAAGAAAATCAAAGCGGATCGCTAAAGCGGATTCAAAAGCCATACCGTTTGACAGTCTTCAGATCTTTCACTGAAAGTTGACTTAAAGCCGGTCTGGCAGATTCAGAACCAAACAAGCTTGCTGGCTTGTTTCCATCTCATCCTGGCTTCTGGCAACCTGACCTGGAGCCAGGGATTGGTTTTCAAAACAAAATCAAAGATTGAAAGAAATCAATCTATTAAGACCTGAACAATTCATATAAATCTAAAAATGGTCGGAAACACCTTTATGAAACGTGCTTCCGACCATTGTGATTTTCACCTGACAGGTGAATGTCAAATGTCTTTAATTCCTGTACAATGTCATTA
>JADGIS010000132.1 GCA_015233825.1 Erysipelotrichaceae bacterium RD49 | reverse complement strand
GGCATTTCTAGGATGTGTGAACATCCATGCAGATGCCTGGTTAAAAGACGAAAAAGCAGTCAACAGCCAGCGTTAAAAATTAAACTTGTATTTTTCCTTTTTTAGTGCGGCCTTTTTTTCAGATCAATTGGAGCTGGAGATGCTCTAAGCTTTCTTTGAGATCGACAGACTCCACAAGAAGCACTTGGTCAATATTTTCTTAATAATTAGTTAATAATTTATTCATTTATCACATAAACTTTATGAGAGTGCTCTTATATTTTGATCAAAACTAATCAATTCGAGAATTGGAGATAATTCATGAAATCCATTTATATTCATGGCTTAGGCCAGAAGGCAGACAGTTGGAGTGAAGCTGCAGGTCAGTTTGATGACAGCATCCAAATTAACCTGCCAGAACTCATCCAAGATCAATCAGCCGCTTACCTGGCTCTCTACTCTGCATTTTCAAAAAGATGCACCGCGATAAGCGATCAAGAGGAGCTTGTTTTGGTTGGCCTGTCTCTTGGCAGTGTTCTGGCGCTTCATTATGCCATTGACCATCCTTACAAAGTGAAAGCACTTGTCCTGATCGCCGCGCAATATAAGATGCCAAAACTGCTTTTGAAGCTGCAAAATGCTATATTTCGCTTCATGCCTTCCTCTCAATTTCGGCAAACCGGCTTTCAAAAAGCAGACTTCATTACTTTGTGCAGTTCAATGGCCGATCTTGACTTCAGCCGCCAATTAAGCCGGATTGCCTGTCCAGTGCTGGTGATCTGTGGCCAGAAGGACAAAGCCAACAAAAAGGCATCGATGGAACTCGCAAAACGGCTGCCCAACGCTCAATATATTGAGATAGCCAACGCAGGCCATGAAGTAAACCTGGAAGCGCCGCAAGATCTAGCCAAAATTTTACACAGCTTCTTCGCTACGCTTTAGTTTGGTTTTTCATCTTGATCTCGCAATAATATGACTCACAATAAAATGACTCAACCCCAAAACATCCGGTTGTCTATTCGCTTCTTTTTATTGACAGGTTAGGGATATTCGAAATTCATCAAAGGATTTCATACTCCACCTCTTCACTTTAAAAGCCGATTGGACTGCCGGTTTTTCTTGATGCACTGGTAAATCTCGTTTGCGACATCGCGTACTACATGTTTTCATCCTGATTTCTACATTTTTGCCTTTAATTTCATGCAAGCGGATCAATTCAAATCTGATTAATGCATTTTTTCAATCTTTTTAAGTCCATAACTTGTTTATTTGATCTATTTTCCCTTATCTATCGCCTATTTTACAACAATGAATTTTACAGTTAGCTTTGACAAACAAATGGATTCTGGCATAATTGTTAGCGATAACTAATTATATAAAAAAAAGACTTTGAATACGCCTGATTTTCGGGCTTTTTGTGATAGGAGGTAATTGTAATTTGTTTAACAAACGCTTGATTCAATCCGTTCCGGAAGCGATGAAATTTATCCGCGCGAATGTCATTGATCAATGGTGCGGGTTGGTTTGTTCCATCGCAACGACGCTGATCCTTTCCTGGATCTGTGCTTGCTTTCTTCAAAATTCACCGCTGACGTGGTCACAGCTTGCTTTAGCAGTTGTCGGTCTGGTTGGTTTAAGTGCTATCCGGACCTTTTTTACCCGCAAGGCCAATGCCAAGGCGGTGGCAAGCAGCCATTGCGTCAAGAAAACGATGCGCGAAAGGCTTTTGGCTAAAGTCGCGGCGATCGGCCCTTCTTATGTCCGATCCTTTTCCAGTGCGGAAGTCACCCAGCTTTCCAATGACGGGATCGAACAGCTGGAAAGCTACTTTGCCAACTATCTCCCCCAGTTTTTTTATGCCTTGATTGCCCCGATCACCTTATTTTTATTCTTGGCCTTTTGGGATCTGCGGTCGGCTTTAATTCTTTTGGTCTGCGTACCCCTGATTCCGATGTCTATTGTGATGGTCCAAAAGTTTGCCAAGAAACTGCTCAATAAATACTGGGGCCAGTACGCAGGGCTTTCCGATTCCTTCTTGGAAAAACTGCAAGGACTGACCACTCTAAAGGTCTATAACGCCGACGAGCGCAAACACGTCAAGATGAATGAAGAAGCGGAAAACTTCCGGAAAGTCACCATGCGCGTGTTGATCATGCAGCTCAATTCCATTTCAGTGATGGACTTAGTGGCTTATGGTGGAGCAGCTGCTGGAATTATCAGTGCGCTGTTTTCCTTTCGCTCAGGGAATATCGATTTATTCCAGGCGCTTTCGATCCTTTTATTATCGGCTGAATTCTTCTTGCCGATGCGGCTTTTGGGAAGCTATTTCCATGTGTCGCTCAATGGTTCGGCCGCTGCGGATCGGATGTTCAAGATCCTGGATGTTCCTGTTCCAGAAAAAACAGCTTCCTTTCCCGAAGGAAAACCAATTTTCAAGGCCGACGATCTTTGTTTCGCCTATGAAGATGGCCAAGGCAAAAAAGCTCTTGATCATCTGGACTTTGAGTTTTCTGGTCCTGCATTCATCGGGATCTGCGGTGAATCCGGATCGGGTAAATCGACTTTAGCTTCTTTATTGGCTGGTAAAAACTATGACTCCAGCAAGGCCCTTAAAATTGGCCAGACTCCCATTCAGGCGATTAAATCGGAAGAACTATCCGACCAGATTACAGTCCTTAGCTTTGAAAGTGCCCTGTTTTCCGGAACGATCCGCGAAAACCTGCTGATGGCTGACCCCGAAGCGTCCGATGAGCAGATGATCAAAGCTTTAAAACAAGCTGGTCTTTGGCAGGATCTTGAAAAGCTGAACGGTTTAGACACCGTGGTTTCTGAACAAGCTGCTTCCCTGTCCGGCGGACAGCGCCAGCGGGCTGCCTTTGCCCGCGCTCTGCTAAAAAACGCGCCAGTGCTCATTTTGGATGAGGCAACCAGCGCGGTGGATTCCCAGGCTGAGCGCTTGATGATGAAAGCGGCTCATCAGGCTGCTCAAGATCGTTTAGTCATCTGTATTTCGCATCGATTAGCCAACCTGGATGGAGCGGATACAATTCTCGTCTTGAAAGACGGTCAGCTGGTTGAGAAAGGAACGGCCGCAAAACTGAAAGCCCAGAATGGTGAATATACCCGAATGTATGAACGCCAAGTCCAGCTTGAAGCCTATTCCGCCCTGCTTGACCAGGACGACTCAAAACAAGACGGAGCAGACCAAAAGCATGAAACGACCAAGAATACAGGTCAATCCAAAGGAGGTACTCGATGAAAACGACTAAGCTGCTTCTTTCCATGGTCAAGCTTGCTTTGCCGATGTGGGGCTGGATGCTTTGTGCCATTTTACTGGGCGTGGCCGGTTTTGTTGCTGCCAGTGCGATCCCAACTCTAGGGGCCTATGGACTTGGTCTGCTGCTGGCCAACTCTCAGGCTTCATTGACGGGAATCATCATTGCTTTAGTCATCTGCTCTATTTGCCGAGGTCTGTTGCGCTATGGCGAGCAGGCATGCAACCACTATATTGCTTTTAAATTACTGGCTCAGATCCGCGACAAAGTCTTTGGGGTTTTGCGCAAGCTGGCTCCTGCCAAACTGGAAGGCCGTAATAAAGGCGACTTGATTTCGATGATTACCGGCGACGTGGAACTGCTTGAAGTTTTCTACGCCCATACGATTTCTCCGATCTGCATAGCCGTTCTCTGCTCGCTGATCTTTGCGGGCTTTGGATTCTCGCTGCATTGGTCAATCGGGCTGCTGCTTTTGGTTTCCTACCTTTTTGTTGGGCTGCTTTCGCCGATGATTATCGGTCCTAAAGCGGCCAAAGCGGGTCAATCGATGCGTGATCAATCCGGAAAACTAGGCGGCTTTGTTTTGGAGAGCACCCGCGGCATTTTTGAACTGCTGCAGTTTGGCCAGATTCCTGCCCGCATTGAAAAACTCAATGCCAAAACCGATGCCCTCTATCAAGAAGAAAAGAAAATGCGCTTTCTGCAGGCACAGTCAATGTCTTTGGTCAATCTCCTGATTATGGCCTTTGGATTGGCGATGGTCTTACTGTGCGGCCATCTCTATACGACCGGCCAGATTCAAGCTTGGCAGACGTTAGTAGCCGTGGTTGGGCAGTTGTCAACCTTTGGCCCAGTTGTAGCTTTGGCCAACTTATCCACTGGTTTATCGGCTACATTGGGCGCCGGCCAGCGGGTATTGGCTTTATTAGAAGAAAAACCGCAGACCGAAGAAGTGACCAATGGAAACGAAGCGCAATATGGCTCCTTCGAGCTGAATACTCTCGATTTCTCCTACCAGGATGGAACCCCTGTTTTGGAAGACCTGAATCTGACGATTGAACCCGACCAGATTCTGGGCATTTCCGGTCCATCCGGCTGTGGAAAATCGACCCTGCTGCGGCTTTTGATGCGTTTTTGGGATCCAACAAGCGGCTCGATCACCTTGGCCGGTCAAGATCTCAAAACAACCAATACCAAATCCTTGCGCGATTTAGAAGGCTGCGTTTTGCAGGATACGATTCTGTTTGCGGATACGATTGAAGAAAACCTTAAAATTGCCAAAGCGGATGCAACGATGGAAGAAATGGTTTCTGCCTGCAAAAAAGCAGCGGTCCATGATCTGATCCTCTCACTGCCCCAGGGCTACCAAACCCCGGTAGCGGAAATGGGAAGCTCTTTATCTGCCGGCGAGCGACAGCGCTTAGGCTTATCCAGAGCCTTCTTGCACAACTCGAAAATCTTGCTGCTCGATGAACCGACTTCCAATCTGGACTCGCTCAATGAAGGAGCAGTTCTCAAAGCCATTGTTGATGAGAAAGAAGACCGGACAATCGTCTTGATCTCTCACCGAAAAGGCACCTTAGGCTTTGCCGATCGCAACATTAAAATGGCTGACGGCAAAGTTCTCCCCCAGAACGAACCAAAAAGAATGCAATCAATTGAATGAACGAAACAGTGTGAATTGGGGGCTGTCCTTCTTTCACACTCCATACTGACGAGAAAGGAATGACTTATGAGAAATACCCAGCCAATGAAAATTGAAAAGGCGATGACGGAAGAACAAAAGGCCACCAAAGGCCAGAAAATCAAAGACCGCCGTGAATTTGAAAAGAAGATCGTCTGTGAAATGATCGACCTTTATGAAAAAGGAAATTCGGGCCAAATCAACACCAAAGAATTGAAAGATTATGCCATTCTTCGTATCAATAAATGTCCCTTCATGGAAACCAAGAGCTTTTGCTCCGCCTGCAAAGTCCATTGCTACCAAGCCAAAAAGCGTGAAGAAATCCGCCAGGTCATGCGCTATTCGGGTCCAAGAATGCTGTTCCATCATCCATTGATGACTTTGCATCACTTATGGATTGAACATCACGAACGCTTCAAACGAGTCTTCTTTCTGCTTCTAGGCTTCATCGGCCTTGGCTTAGGCTTTTTAGGAGCCATTCTCCCACTGCTGCCTGCTTTTCCATTCTTGCTGTTGGCAGCCTATGGTTTTGGCCGCAGCTCAAAGCGCCTAAATGACTGGTTTTTGCAAACCAACCTCTATAAAGACAATATCAAAGACTGGCACGAACAGCGCGGCATGACTCAGGCAACCAAACGCCGCGTCTTACTGACCATTTCCCTGGTCATGCTCTTTGGTTTTTTGATGATGAGCAAAGTCCCTTGGGCTCGATGGATCCTGGTCTTCGTCTGGATCGGGCATGTTCTTTACTTTTGCTATGGCATCAAAACGCTGCCAGCCACTGACACAAAGAAATCACCAGCCTTCTAAAATCCCCTGTACTTCTCCATTCCTGATCGTAAGATCTGCGTTGAAAATGAATCATAATTATGGCTTACCAAATCTCGTGGTAAGCCATTTTTTTGTTTCGAGATTCATTATCCATTTGAGCTTAATCATTTTGTGAAGCAAAAAACCTGTCCCCAAACGGGACAGGCAGTATTCAATCTTCAGTTTTGAATCTGGTTAAGATCAGTTTGTTTCCGTTATTGACAGCTAGTTCAAGTAAAGAGCCATGGCTGCCGGATCTGAATATGTATTGTGATCCATTTTCCATAAGGATCTCAAAACACTGACATTACGAGAATCAGATTTCACCAATTCATGATCAATCACACCAAAGAATGTTTCATTGGAATTTGCTCTAGCAGACTGCCAGGCTTCATCACGAGAAATAATTCTCAGCAGCTGTTCATGGGCGTAATGGCCGTACTGTTCAAGAATAGAATTCAAAATCAGAACGGTGCGACGGGCCATCCGTAAAGTAATGGGGAACAAATTTTTACGCTGAATAGACATTGCGGTTAGTTCCACACAATATGGGCCAGTTTCCTGACTTACGAAAGAGCCTTCAAGGATCGGTTCCTCAAAGATCGCATAGCCTTCTCTTAAGGCAAGATAAAGAAGATCGTGTAGTTTTTGTTCATCAACGCAGTTCTCATTGTGTGCGATCAGACGCTGTTCTAGGTACTGCATGCAGTCGACTGCGGAATCGGTTCTTTTGCTCATAGCTATACTTTAGGTAAAAAAAACATAAAAAACAATGTTGACATGAGATACAAAACGAAACTGCTCGAATATTTATCTTTCCTTAATGTTACACGCTTTCATTTCTATGGTCTATAAGCTTAAAACAAATTCGCTAGACAATTCTTTTCATCTGTTCATCCGATTATTTTACGTATTTCACATAATTGCTTGCAAAGTTTCCAAGAGACATCCCGATCAAATCATATTTCTAGCATAAAATGGCTCGCTTCGGATTACTGACAGCAAATAGTTTGCCACCACATTTCCTAGATTTAACATAATTCGAACCAGGAGGAATACCTGTTTTCCAATCACAGAAAATCACACCGGTCAAGCCGTTAAGAAGCAATTGAAACTATCTTTACAAAGTTGAAAATTTATGCATCTTCTTTCATGAATCAAAAATATTTTCACTGACTGTTGCAACGACCCAGTGACTTAAGCTTTGATAAAGCTTTACAAGATCTTGGCCAATTCGTGGATTATCCTCAAGATCGCTTCTATGTCGGATTTCTCCATTTCTCTTCTTTTCAATCCTACTCCATTCTGTAAATGTCAATATTAAAATGTAGGTAGTGGCCAATTTTATTATGTAGGAAATCCTACACTCTGGTATTGGATTAAGGGGAGAGCGGAGCCGCCCTCCCCTTAATCCGGCGCGGCAAAAAACCTCAGCAGCCGCTGTCTTCTGGACTATTGAATGAATAGTCTCCAAAGATAAACTGGCAGGTATCGACTACTTCACATAAGGAAGATTTGTTTTCCTCTGTCTTCATAATGATTTGCCTGGTGACTGGATCATAGCCTTTATACAGGTATCGGTCTGTTTCACCTTTATAATTCAAGTGAGAAATATAGGTCTTTTGTCCTTGTGTTTGGGCCTTTCTAATTCGTTCCTCCAACTCTGGAATCCTGGAGGTCATTGTTTTTACCATTTCTTCAATCACTTGAAATCCACAATCATGCTCTTCTAGCAGATCCAGGATTTCATGATACAGTTTCACGTTTTCCATAGTTATCTTGTCTCCTCAAAGCCAAACAGCTTACTGTTCAGAATTTAGTTCGAATATATTTCTTGTTCGGTAGCTTGGACCATTGATCGTAACTACATGGCAATGATGCAGAATCCGATCCAGAATCGCATTCGCCGTTACATCATCACCGAATAAGTCACCCCACCCTGAAAAGCCAACATTCGTTGTAATGATAGTTGACTTCTTCTCATAACGACGAGATATAAGCTGGAATAACAGATTCGCTGCAGTCTTGTCGAGATTCAGATAGCCAATCTCATCTA
>JADGIS010000131.1 GCA_015233825.1 Erysipelotrichaceae bacterium RD49 | reverse complement strand
AGATGTGTATAAGAGACAGAAGATAGTATAGTACTTTAAAGTGCATACTTTCTATTTGATATAAGCCCTCTATAATGAAGATGTCAACAGGGAATTAAATTCCCAAAGAAAAAGGGACAGGAAAAGTCCAGAAGGAGAAAAATATGAAAATTGCAGTTGTAGGAGCCAATGGCCGAGTAGGTTCTTTGATTGTCAAAGATCTCGTTGCAAAAGGGGAAGAGGTTACAGCCATCGTCAGAAAAATGAATAAAACCGATGCCCAGCACGTAATCCTTGCGGATGCTGAAACGGTCTCAGCGCGGGATCTGGAAGGTTTTGATGTGGTGATCGACGCCTTGGGTGGCTGGACCGCGAACACCGTCAGCATTATCCCAGAAGGCGAAAAGCACTTAGCCGATCTTTTAGAAGGAACGAAGACGAAATTGTATGTTGTCGGTGGTGCAGGAAGCCTGTATGTGGACCCAGAGCGCAAAACGATGCTCATGCAGACCCCGGATTTTCCGGAGATTTTCGTTCCTGTCGCTACTGCTCATGGAAAGGCACTGTCCGATCTGAAAAGCCGCAAAGACTTAAACTGGGTTTACATCGCCCCAGCTGCTGATTTCCAGGCGGAAGGGAAAGAAACTGGCAATATTCTTGAATCGGATGACCACTTCATGGTCAACAAAGAAGGCCAGAGCTTCATCAGCTACAAAGACTATGCTAAAGCCTTTGTCAACGAAGTTCTTAACGGCAGCCATAACCGTAGGCAGATCAGCTATCTTTCAGCCTAGATAGCCAAATTCTGATCTATCAATTGGATTGACCCCTCAGATCAAGAAAAAACTTAAAGAAGCAGCTCGAATCTTCAAGCTATGTTCTTAGCTGAATGGAATTGAGCTGCTTTTTACATTCGAAGTCAAGAAAAAAATATATAAACCATCCTCCAAAGAAAAGTGATGAATAGAGAATGAACTCAAACAGTTTCCAGAATCGATAAAGGTGCAAGCATCACTTGATAAACGCTGATCGCAAGCAGGCCAACTGAACCATAGGCGAAATACATTGTCCAGTTGGCCAAACGCTTCATCTTCTTTTCTAAAATCATCAATGCACTTTTCTGATAGGCTTGCATCATCTTTTCCATGATCGAAGCATTCAATCCGATTTCAAAAAACTGGACGAATAAAGCATCCAGCCTGGAATCCTGGCGGATGCATTCAAACAGCGATTTTCCCTGATTGAGGGCTTTGGCCCATTGCCGGGCCAGTAAAGCGGCAAAGGGAAAACTGGATGTATTTTGCATCAAGGACAAAGTCTGGCTGGTGGGCAGCGAGCTGTTCTGGGTGCATTCAAATAATGCGGCACATTCCATGCTGGCAGTCATGCGAACCAGGGAAAATCGAAACAGCGGATTAACAGAAAAGCGATCCAGATCAGGAAATGCAAACAATACTGCTAAAAATAATGCAAAGACAGCCAATACAATCCAAAAGATGGAAGTAAAAAGTTTCATACTGTCAAGCAGAGCATTGTTGTCAGAGGAATACTCACCAAAAGCAGGCAGAATGGTTGTCGAAAAAAACCAGACCAGAGCTGTCGCAAAGGCCATGATAAAAAGCGGATAAACCGTATGCGAAAACAGCTTACGGGTCATCACTTCTTTAGCTGACTGCAGCCGCTGATCATATTCAATGGCTTGCGAAAGAGCAAAATGGTCCATCAAAACGCTCATACGCTTCATGCGCTGTCCTTTCTGGCGTCCGATGATCTGATAAAACGGTGTTCCACGGTTAAGAAGGATTTTGATTTGCTTGGCCTGGCGAAAGGAGAGATCGATGTTTTGGTGAAATGACAAGCCGCTCTGGTCCAGCAAAGTGAACACTTCCATTTCCTGTTTTTCAATAACCGGCCAGTCCTGCTTCTTTCCCACAGGCTGCAAAAGAAAGGCCTGGAACTGCTTCCAGTTCATTTTCGAAGAGGGATTGGATTTCTTGTTCATTCCAGATTTCATATAAAGCCTCCTTATGTCCATCCACACTGACTAAGCGGCAGACAAAAATTCCTTTTAAAACTATGCGAAGTTCTTCACGGTCGATTCCCAAATCCAGCAGCCGATGCAGGCATTCCAGTCCGCTGCCGCTGTGCAAAGTTGTCAAGACATAATGGCCGGTCAAAGAAGCACGCAGCGCCATCTTCGCACTGTAACTGCTGCGGCATTCACCAAAAAATAAAATATCCGGATCGTGGCGCATAAGTTCTTCAATTCCGGTTTCATAGGTAATGCCGCGGGCTTCGCTGACTTGGATTTGAATCATATCGGGTTCCTGAATTTCGATTGGATCTTCTAAGGTTACAATTTTGCGGTTGTTTTCACCCAGGATTTCATTGAGCAAAGCATGGACGGTCGTAGATTTGCCGCTGCCTGTTGGTCCGCAGCTGATCACCAGCCCATGTTCAATCGATATAAATTGACGCAGTCTTGCAATGGCAGTACAGGAAGAACATAGATCGGCCAGGCGAAAGTGCCTGCTGGAATGAAGCAGACGGATGACCCCCGTTCGCACCTGTTCGGTCATCATCATCGAAAACCGGCACGACAGATCAGTATCGGCCAGCTTCAATGAAAATTCACCAGACTGTGGTTTATAAGGTGAACACAAATCCATTCCAGAAATGAACTTTAAATATTCTAAAAAATCGATTGTATACAGGTCTTGTTCCATCTTTTGCAGTCCTGCTGGGGTGCGCAGCCAGATATCCAACTGGTTTTCTTTTTGCTCAAGATGAATATCACTTGCCTGGCGGCGTAAAGCACAGCTCATTAAAAGCCGGCAGAGTTCTTGCATAATCCCGCCTCCTCATTTGGATATACGCAAAAAACGGCCATTCATTTCGTCAAGAAAGAAAATTCCTTCTCATTTGAAAAGTTAAACGATAAAAAAGGTAAAATTCGGCCAAGGATTTCTAGATCTGTTTGGCGCGGTGCTGCCAACCGGGATGACTTTGTTCGAACGAGAGGTTAAAACTTAAAGCGTATAAGACAAGTTGAAAAGAATTCTAAAAGTTAAGACTCCGGTAAAGAAGAACAGTCAAAAGTACTGCAAAAAGAACCGCTTTCAGTGCGAAAACATAAAGCGGATCAAAAGGCGATCATTGGACATCCATCCCGGATCTGGATAGGATAACCAAGGAATTGAATCATAGATATCGTGTACGAGGATCATTTATCAGACCTGTCAGGATGGAAAGGGGATTTGCCATGCGGATTCGAACTTCACAGCTGCAGATGTCAGAGTCATTTTGGACCATCACGTGTTTGACATTATCCGGCGCATATCAGGATGCATACAGCTATTTTGCCAGAGGGAAAGTCTTTGCCAATGCCCAGACTGGAAACATTGTTTTAATGGCGGCTAAATTTGCAGAAGGTGACTTCCTTGGCATCCTGCATTACCTGTTTCCAATTATCGCCTTTGCTTGCGGCATAGCGGCAGCAGCTGTAATTCACCGCCGCTATAAACACTCAGGATTTCATTGGCGGCAGGGGATTTTGGTGATCGAAATTCTGTTGCTGATGTGTACCCCCTGGATTGGCAATGATTCTCTTGCAAACTGCCTGGTTTCTTTTGCCTGTGCCTTGCAGGTGCAAAGTTTTCGCAAAGTCCACGGTTTTCCATTTGCATCAACGATGTGCATCGGCAATTTACGCAGCATGATGGACCATCTTGTGCAAGTCAAAGGTCCGCAGGGACGAGAACATAAAGCGATTGCGTTCAGTTATTTTCGGGTTTTAATGACTTTTATGATCGGGGCCGGAATCGGCAAGGCGGCTTGCGATGCCTGGGGATTGAATGCGATTTATGGCAGCTGCTTATTTCTGGTAACGGCCTTGCTCTTTATGTTTTACGACCCGCGGATTTTGAAGAAGGAACGAATCCAGGAAATCGATGAAGCCGTTTTGTAGAAACAGAACAACGAAGAAGTCAGGGACCAATACGCGAAGCGGCCAGAACAAAAAGAAAGGGCTGCTGACTCCTTTCAGTCAACAGCCCCGAGGTTTCGGATATCGTAGATATTGTTGTTCAGGTTTATTGGTCTTATGAACTATGCGGTTTGACCGGCCATCGATATGGCTTCATAAAACACGCCCGCTTTTTTCCATCTGGATTGGCCTTTCAAATTTTCCTGGTTTTGAAATGTTTCTTTTGATCTGAGATGATCCAGTTCTTTTCGTCCTGTTTCTTTACACAATCCGAGTTCACTGCTTATGATCTGTGCTCGATTTCTTTTCCTTCATCCTGTTTCTTTACACAGGACTCCGGCTTCATTTCAATCTTTTTATGGGCCAGGTTTTCTTTGATTGGCTTTTTCTATCTGGTTCAGTTTTATGTCTGGCTGCTTATTGTGCCTGCCAGCACCCCTGATCCTTCAAGTTCCAGCTTGTTTGTCATCTGCTTTGACGATACATCGGTTCTGAACTTTGTATGAACCGTCTATTCCATTACTGAACTGACTTTCTTCTGATGAAGTTGTCAATCTTGGTTTTCAATTTAGCTGTCCGGTTGTTTTTGATAAACTTCACTGTTCACCTGAACCCACCTGGTCTATGGCTCTGGCTCAGTCTGTAGTCCTGAAGTTGCGAGTCCGTTTGTCGGTTTTGATCGTCCAATCATTTGCTGATTTTCGGATAGTCTCTCGTTTGTCTTTTGTTCGATGCACTCATTCATTTTATAAGCATGAAGAATGAATGAATCCATCTTGACTCGTCTTATTGATCAACGCTTTGCATTCATGGTTTCTGGCTTCAGATCTGATCCATCCTCGATCCTTGTATTCAGGTTCGATCTGATTTCTCATTTCTTTGCTTGTGAATGTTTATGCTTGAATCTTTGCTGCCTGCTCTTTGAATTGAGCTGATGCCTGAATTCACTGTCGATTCAGTATTTAATTTGGCAGGTAGGATTCTTCTGATTCTTTTCAATCATTTTCCGGATGTTCAGTCTTCTTTACCGCCAGAAACATTTTTATTTTGAATGTAAGTACATGTTGAAGAAAGGCAGATTTCTGGTTTTTGGTAAAGGGTCTGCGATAGATATCGATCTATCGGCTTTTCCCATCTTCGATTTCTTTACATCGATAGGGGTGGAATTTCCAAATAGCTGAGGGTGTGTCTTGGGACACGCTTCCGTTACGATCGGCTCGTTAAATTGGAAAGAATAGCAGCTTCTTGGATCTGCATCTGGTTTTTTGATTCCTTCAAATCAAAGCCTGTTTGGATTCCCTTGTTACAGGGTGCCTTGGCGCTTCTTTTCGGAGATCCTTGTCGGATGATTTTAACGTCTTTTCTGACGCCTGATTGATATCCTGTTCACCTCTTTCTTTGTGGAGGAGTTTCTGTCTTCCTCCTGTGTCTGTAGAATACCACGTCATTTTTGCGCTGTACGAAAAGGTTCTTGATCAGCATCTAAACTGTCCAAGTTGGTAAAACTACTTTCAAAACGTCTTCATATTTATTTTCAGAAGTGGTTGAGAATTTGAAAATTTCTCTTTCACTGTGCCCAAGGGATCGGATTGTGGATCGGCTATAATGCGATAAAATGCATTTATGCATGTTAAGAAATTACAGTTTGTAAAGATAAGGCGTCTATTTTGTGTGCTGAGAAAACAGAGAGTCCGCAAACGGGATAATTTACGCTGCTTGCATGAATAAAGTAATTCGAAACGATTCGAGAAGTGAGATTCTTCTGAAAAAATGACAAATAAAAAGATTTTCTGTATAAAAAAATGACACATTCTTTTGAATTCATGAAATACTATAGACAGATATGCATGTGTTCATATTGATTGGATGCGTGCCGGGGGTGGTCTTATGCAAAAGACGACATTTACCAAGGAGCAGATTAGTGAGCTCCGCGCCAATCCGTATACCGAGTATGTATCAGAAAAAACTATCCGGTTTACCCCGATGTTTAAAAATGAGTTCTGGTATCTCTATACGCGCGGCATAAGCCCCAGCAAAATTTTCAGACAGCTTGGTTACAACCCTGAAACTCTGGGACAGTACCGGATCAGCAATTTCGCTTATAAACTTTCACGAAAAATGGAAGAGCGGACGAATCTTTCCACGACTGAAAGGGAACGCGATTTACAAAGTCAGGTAGATGCTTTACGCTTTGAGCTTGACAGTCTCAAAAAGATCATTATTCGAGAAGATATTGGCAGAAGAAAACGCTAGTCCATGGGGCTTGCGTTTTCTTCTTTTTTAGATGGACCTGAAAAAAGTCCTGTTTTGGTTAGTTCGGCAAAAAGTGTTTGCGACTGATAAATAAATGGTGACCAAAAGGATTGGCTACAGGTCTCGTTGTTCGCATCATGCGAATAGCGATTTACCTATAGTGCCTTTATCCATCACAGTTTTTCTGCTTTGCCTCTTTTCTGGTCTGGAAATTTATTCGAATTTGCCAGCTTTGCAAAATTAAAGGAGAAAGGGATCTGTAGAGAGCGGTTAATTCAGAAGATAAAGGATAAGTATCCTACTTTTTTAGGCAGTTTGTCATTGGCATATAGAAAGCGGCGTAAAATAGGCAGAGATATTACTTGAATTGAATGGAAAAGAAAAAGAGGGATCAAATCATGACTGACCAAGGAAACAGAACCTATAAACGACTGATTGATTACGTAAAACAGGAAGTTCGCGCAGGGAACTTACAGCCCGGCGATCGTCTGCCAACTGAACGTGATCTGGCATTGCGGCTTGAAATCAGCCGGAATTCTGTTCGCGAAGGATTGCGGCTGCTTGAAAATATGGGGATTCTGTATTCCAGACAGGGATCAGGAAATTATCTGTCGAGCAATTTTAACCAGACGATGACTGAGATGCTTTCCTTTATGTATTTTATTAAGGGAATGAATGATGATGAAGTGGCCGAATTTCGCTGGGCAATTGAGCGATCGGCCCTGCCGCTGGCCGTTTCACGCATCAATGAGGAAGAAAAGAAAGAACTTAAAGAAATGGCAATCGGTCTGGATGCGGCTCCCGATGAAGATAAGCGGATCTACTATGACAGGCAGCTTCATAAGATCATTGTTCATGCCTGCCGCAACGATTTTTTGATTGCCAGCTATGAAGCTTTGACTGGCTTGATGGATACCCACATCAAATCAATGCGAAAGGCAATTATTGACCGGATGGAAAGTCGTCATGAATTGGAATCTGCTCACAGCGATCTAGCTTATGGAGTAGCGGAGGGCGATTTGAAAAAGGCAATGAATGGACTTGAAAAGCATTTTACTTATATCAATATCGACCTCCATAAAGACTAAGCAAAGTATAAAAGTATATGAGTTGAAAATAAATGGATGATTTTGAGCTCCCTATTATGGCGTATAAAACCATCATGAAGAATGGATGCTTTTAAGTAAATACCATCCGGTTCCATTCATCCTTGCTTTATTTATGAGGACTCTCATAAAGTCGAAACACCTTTAGGTGTCGTGAGTTTTATATTTACCATTTTTCGTTTCTCCTACATTTCGAAGCGAAAAATGGTATTTTTTATTTGGATAAACATTAACTTTTTATTAAGCATTGAATTGATCGT
>JADGIS010000130.1 GCA_015233825.1 Erysipelotrichaceae bacterium RD49 | reverse complement strand
AGACTGTAAGGCGACAGGCTTTTGGCTATCATGACGATGGATATTTTTTCCTGAAGATCATCGATGCGTCATACAATACGACAGTCAAGAATCCCAAATCCCACCGGATTTTTCAGTGAGCCAAAAAAGAAGCTGGATCTTTTTGGAGCCGGTTTGAAAACAGAAGAATTTTGAATGTCCGTTCCAGAAATTTTTCGAACTCGGTTTGGCTTTTGAATACGTCCCGGCAACACGGGTCCAAGCCAAAGAAAAACGGATGCCCTCAAACAGCATCCGTAAAATTCAATTTCAATTCAGCCACGCTTGCGTTGGCTCAAACGAACTAAATCCGATTCAAGGTATAAGCACGCCGCCTGGGCTTGCGTTTGAGCGAACGCAGAATACTGTCCACTTCCCCATCAATATCTGATCCCGTATAGCCGCACGTTTTGACCTCCTCGCGCAGATATTCGCTTAAGCCTGTCTGGGGCAGCAGGAAGTTGACCATCAATTCTTCTTCAGGGTCGCGAAGCTTGGACTGATCGACATCTTTATCCATTAAAACGGTATAGCCAGCAATTACAAAGCGATCGGTCTGTCCTTGACCTTCAGGAATCGAATCGCGATAAACCGATTGAGCCAAGCTTTTTACTTTGGAATAGGTCCAGTCTTCGTGATAGGCAGCCGTCATTCGAATAATCATTTTGATAAATTCGTCTTTCGTTAAATTAATCACCGTTCTCTTCCTCCATTCCTACTTTGAAAGTTAGCTTCACCAACTTTCATTGGGGCATGCAGCCGCAGGCCATGCTGTCTATTGAACAAACAGCGGCACTTTGATTCTGCTCGTCATTCGTTCAAGCCCTGTTTACAAAGAAATTATAATATGCACCAAAAGATCATTATAAAGACGCAAAGAAAAAGCCTGGCTATCGCATTAAGACGGAATATTTATATGGACTTCTTTTTCGCAGGGCAGTCAGAAGATACACGCCCTCGAACCTCTCTCGAATGAGCAGAACTAAACAGAATTATGGTTGGATTTAATCCAATTTAGGTTTTATGACAGTTTTTGAGACAATCATGAAGACCTTGCTTCATTAAGATAATTTTACACCGTTCTTTATCGGTTTAAAGATTATATCCAGTATTTTTACGAAATTGCCCTAAATTTTTTGTAAAGGCTGCAGAAAATTGATTCTTTCAATTCTTATGTCCAGCTTTTTGCCTGATTTCAGGCTGAAATTTCATGTCCCATCGGCGATCCTCTCTTTTTCTGTTACAAAGAAGGGCAGCGCTGTTGTTCGTCTGGTCTATACAAACAGCGATCCCCTGAAGATGCGAAAAAGGCTGCCCATTTTTTGGAGGCAGCCTGAATTATGCGTTGATTGAGAGCTTATTTTGTTTTTTCGATGATTTCGATGAAGGAATCTGGTTTTAAAGAAGCACCACCGATTAAAGCACCGTCGATATCTGGCTGAGCCATATATTCAACGATATTGCCTGGTTTTACCGATCCGCCGTACTGAATGCGGACTTTTTCAGCTGCGTCTTCGCCAGCGATGTCTTTTACAACGTCACGAACAAGTTTGCAGCAGTCTTCCGCGATTTCAACCGATGCTGATTTGCCGGTTCCGATCGCCCAGATTGGTTCATAGGCCAATACGATGTTTTCGTATTCTTCTGGCGCAATATCAGCCAAGGAGCCTTTCAGTTCTTCCGTGATGACGTCTTTTGTTTTGCCATTATCATATTCTTCTTCAGTTTCACCAATGCAAAGAATAGGCGTGATGCCGGCAGCAAGCAGTTTTTTGGCTTTTTTGTTTACTGTTTCGTTGGTGTCACCAAACATCTGGCGTCTTTCGGAGTGGCCGATAATGCAGTATTTGACGCCGAATTCTTCAAGCATTGGAACGGAAACTTCACCAGTGAAGGCACCGCTGTCTTCGAAGTGTACGTTTTCAGCAGCAACGATCAGGTTTTTCGCTTCGTCTAAAGCTGTTTTCAGATCTGTAAAAGGAACGCCGACACCATATAAACCTTTGTCGCTTACAGCAACAGGATCAACTTCTTCAAAGAACGCTTTGGTTTCAGCGTTGTTTTTATTCATTTTCCAGTTTCCGACAATAATCTGGTCTCTCATAGTTATATATCCTCTTCTATAATATGATGCTTTCCATCCACTCTGCCTTCCAGCTTTGGTTTTGCAGGGATAAAGCGTGATTTGGCAAGCTGTATGGAAAAGTAACATCCAATCCGTTCATCTCGATCAGCGGTAAAGACGAATGGATTTCTCTTGATTCTATTTTGAGCCTGGTCCGTTTTCAAAATGAAAACAACGGGCAGAGTAGAAAGACAGTCGATCTGCCTGTCTGACAAGCAGGCTTTCGATGATAGGTCCTGCCTGGAAATCGCCAGAGAGAGTAAGCGGAATGATTCTCTGGCATTCAAATTCAATCATCAAAACGCCTGCCAGAAGTGGTCTTATGCAAATGAGCTTCTGGCAGAGCGGTTTTGTTTATGCTTTGTATTTCGATTGCAAAGAAGAACTATTGTTCAGAGATAATTGCGATACCTGGCAGAGTTTTGCCTTCCATGTATTCAAGGGAAGCACCGCCGCCGGTGGAGATGTGGCTGAATTTATCTTCAAATCCAAGCTGGATAGCCGCAGCAGCAGAGTCGCCGCCGCCGATTACAGTTGTAGCCCCTGGCAGTTCGGAGATTGCTTCGCAGATTTCCAGCGTTCCTTTAGCAAAGTTAGGCATTTCAAATACGCCCATCGGGCCATTCCAAACAACAGTCTTGGCCCCTTTCAGTGTGTCTTTGAATAATTCGATGGATTTTGGACCAATATCCAGACCCATCCAGCCATCAGGAATATCGCCTTCAACAACCATCGTGTTGGCATCATTGGCGAATTTGTCAGCCGCTACAGTATCAACAGGCAGAACCAGTTTGTCTTTGCCTTTTTCCATGATGGATTTAGCCAGATCAATTTTGTCTTCTTCAAGCAGCGAGCTTCCAACGTTGAAGCCGCGGGCTTTATCAAATGTATAAGCCATACCACCGCCAACGATCACTTTGTCTGCTTTATCCAGCATGTTTTCGATTACACCAATCTTATCAGATACTTTTGCACCACCCAGGATTGCTACAAATGGATGTACAGGTTCATCAACTGCTTTGCCAAGCATATTCACTTCTTTTTCTACCAAGAAGCCAAGTGCATTGTCTGGCAAGTTGCTTGGAATACCAACGGTGGAAGCATGAGCACGGTGTACAGAACCGAATGCATCTTCAACGAACATATCGGCCAGTCCAGCCCAGTATTTTCCAAGTTCAGGATCGTTTTTGGATTCGCCTTTTTCATAGCGGGTATTCTGCATCAACAGAATTTCGCCTGGTTTTAAAGCATCAACCATTGCTTCCAGTTCAGCGCCGCGTGTTTCTGGGCAGAATTTAACGGTAACTTCAGGGAGCAGTTCCTGAAGGCGTGGAGCTACGATACCCAGATCGTTTTTCGCTTTGTCTTCTTCTGTCTTCACTTTTCCAAGATGGGACATCAGAATGACTTTTGCGCCATTGTCTGTCAGATATTTCAGTGTTGGGACAGCGGCTTTTACACGATTGTCATTGGTGATCTCGCTGCCTTTGTGTGGTACGTTCAGATCGGCACGGACGATGACTTTCTTGCCATTCACGTCGAGATCTTTGACAGTTTTCTTAGCCATAGATGCTATTTCCTCCTCAATGTGCATTTGCACTCTACATATCTAAGAGTATATCACCTGCCAATCTGTTTGTGGCAACGACTCAAAATCGCTAAGCACTCGAATGGCTGTTTGTTCCTTTTTTCACAACATCAACTCTTTTTTTGGGATTTGTCGTTTTCCTTTTTAAAAAGGACGGACCAGGATTTGTCTCTTGATCTTCAATTCTTGACAAGCTGCATCTTCCAAACGATTCATGCCTGCAAAAGAAAAAGCCGCAAGCCTTGAGAAAGTTTGATCAAACTTGCACTCAGGTTTGCGGCTGAATGTTCAAGCCCGCTTTCAATCATCCACAACGAGAAGCTGGATGACGCTCCAGTTTTTTCCAGGCCAGCCAGCCTGCGATCCCTAATCCCCCTATAGATACAAGTGAAATGGACGGCGGCAAAACCAAAACCGATGCCATCGCCATAACCAAACTTGCAGCCATAAAAGTTTTCCAGAAATCCCGCTGTTCCAGCAGGCTTTTGTCTTTACATAGGATGTGAATCTGCAAGATCACAGCCGCCACGATCATCCACAAAACACTCAAAGGAAGAATAAGCCAAAGCACAATGAAAACTGTCTCCCGAATATTTTGCCTGGCCATGATGGCCATCAAAAGCTGCTCCACCAAAAGAAGACTGGTGGCACTGGAAACGCCCATTCCCCCAGCTGAGCCAATCAAAACCACTTTGGACAGGCTGTTTTCTTTTCGTTTTTGAATAAGCCAGCGAAGTGCTACAAAGAAAAGGCGAATCAGCTCAAAGTTGACCACAATACTCAATCCATATGGCCAAGAATAGGCACTATCAATTCCATAACCTGTCAAAAGAACGAACGCGAAGCCAAATTCCAGCCCAATTTGGATTAAGAATTGGCAAAAAGAAACAAGATTGCAAGGATTCGAAACCGTTGTCGTCCAATTCAGAATTTTCAGCCTGACCTGATCAGGACACCAGGCCAAAAGAAACAGGATCAAGAAGAGCATCAAAAAGGCCGAACCAATGACCAATGCCGTTTTAAAATCGGTCCATACCCCCGCATACAAACCAAAAAGCCATGGCATCTTGAGTGGATAGGGATGGCTTAAGGCATTCAGGCTTGTCAAAAGCTTTCCTGCTTTTTTTGCTGTCGGGCATCAAAAGAGTAGATGTACACTGTTCCTTCTTTTTCCAGCCTGGGCAGTGCAAACAGATTTCGGATCTCTTGAACTTGCTCTTGCTTGAAAGCGGGAATATCCAGTGAAGGCTAGTTTGGAGAGAGTTTCAAACCATTTTGCTTGATTCCAATTCCGCGATCAACTCCCAGCGTATACTCCCGTCTGGTGAAATACCCATTCGGTGACAGATCTGCTTCTGGATCAAAATAGTAGTAAGGATCTCCTGAATATTAAGTCCCGCTTAACAGACTATTTATCTACTTTATATACAGTAAAATTGAGGCTTATCTATTGGGCCTTATTTTCCTGTGGTTCCTAATTTGCGGGATCATACACATAGACTTGTCCATCCGGGCTTTCAAAGACCAATGTAAGGAAAGGATAGCTTTTCAATTCGTTTAAGGATTGAATAGCCAGGTCATCTTGAAGCTGATAAGACAAGGCTGATGGGGGCAGCCCGAATTTCCCCTGCAAATTTGCAGGACTGAACGTCCGCCCGGTTGCAAACGTTGAAGCCATGCAGAAAATGACAAACAGAATTCCAGAAAGAATCGCTGAAGAGGCAGTGTTTCTTTTTTTTCATAAATTATCTCCTGTTTTTCTCTGGTAAAGACGGATAACGAAAGATTTTGACCTGTTTAAAGGAGAAAGGCCACTGTGAGAAAAGTGCTTGTCCCCTTGATGCTTTTTCCCTTTCTTCCTGTACTTACATCTCTATACCAATCGATTTTTTAGCTATCAAATCTTTTTATACTTTTCATTTTAATTACAGACTTGTAAGGTTGATTCTTTGATCGATACAAGAATAAGCCTAGCCTTAATTTAAAGCGTTTCTTCTTTTAAAAAAAGCCACACAAAAAGCGCCTGGCTCGAATACTCAGACGCTTTGATCTCTTCAATTAAAATTCTTTCTTTGCCTGCTTAAACCACTGGATTTCCATTGACATAAATATGGAATCCGTTGGTTGTAATGTTCGAGTTGGCCGAATCTTCATTGACAAACTCGCTTAAATAGCAGTCCCCGGTAAGCATCAGTTTTGAACTTCCATCCAAGCGAACCGAAACATCCTGGCTCGACTGGCTTTGGTTGATGCTGCCGCTGAACAAGCTGCTTTGCGTAAGATTCAGCGAGAAACTCGATGCTTCATCCATAATCACCGGTCCCACTAAAGTCTGGCGGATGCAGTTGATGGCCATTTTGCCATTGGTCACCTGAGCGCACTGTGGAACCTGGTAAATCGTATTGTTGGTCAGGTCGACCTGCGCGCTTGCACCATTCACCACAAAGCTGAAGGCCGAAGGAGCAGCAGCCGAAGCAGGATTGATCATCCACTCATTGTTGGTCAGGCTCAGATGGCCGGGTTCTTGTTTTTGGGTGTCATCCTGGTTATCGAAGATGAAGACTCCCTGGTGGCCAGTATCGCTTTGAATGGCGCCGACGGTGAACTTGGACTCTGACATGGTAATGCTTCCGCCTGGCTCAATCTGGCCAAAGCCGGAAACAACGGTGTTGGCATTCAAATTGGTCGCACTGAATGCACCCGAAGCCCGAACGATTGGCGACAGCTGGCCATTGGTCTGGCAGTTGACCAGATCGGCTTGAATGGATGCGGTAGCTCTTGGGGCAAATAACGGAGAAGCATTGGCTGTTGTCAGGCCATCGCCGCCGCTGACCCGCATCTGGCCTTGGAAAGCCGCAAAATAAGCGGCTGAATTTTCGCCATTGATCGTCACCTGACAGTTGTTCACCGTCGCGGTAGCATTCATTCCATTGACTGCAATTCCATCCGCACCATTGCCATTGGTATTTACGGCTGAGCTGAGCATATTGATCGAAGCGCTGTCTGCGGCAATAATTGCCGCATTGATGCCATACTTGCTGGAGAGGGCTGGATCGCTCACACTGCCGGTTTTCTTGACTTCGGCATGATCCATCGTGATCTGGGCCGTATCTTTGGCAAGCAGCGTCGAATAATCCGGCTGGTCGGAAGAATAGGTTCCATCCAATGTCTGGATATCACCGAACACCTGAATCCCCTGTGCTTTGGTAATGAGGTTGGTAGACGGCAATAAGGGCGGCAGTTCCGGAATTGGGGGCAGGTAGTGATCTTCATCAATCTGGACCGTATTGGAAGCTGCGTCTGTTGAGATGGACTGTTCATTTTCTAAGCTCTCTGCTTGGGCTGATGGCTGTTCAGTGGCTGTACTTTGACTTTGAATCCCGTCCTCTGTTTTGGCAACCAGATTTTGATTGGCTGGCAGGCGCAGTTCAGGCAGACTTCCAATTGCGTTGATCCCTACCATAACCGCCACAATGGCCCCAGCAATCGGACCGCCGACGAGCAGGGCAAGATTGATGTGCTTTTGAATCACTTCTTTGATTGGAAGCCGGTTGCGTTTCGAAACGATCAACCAGACCAGGCATAAACCAGCAATCGCTCCACATACACCCATCGCGATATACCAGGCCACTGAAATTTCAATGGTCTGTCCGGGATTGAGCTTTTCAAAGGCATTGCGCTGTTCACTCCCCGCGACAATTGCCAGGCACAGAAAGTAAATCATTAACAAACCAACGCACAGCGTCAGATAATTCTTCCCACTTCGTTTCATCCAATTTCCCCATTCTCTGCATAATAAAACAGCAAAAGCCGTTGAAAATTCAATCTTAATATGATTGTTCATCGTTAATCCAGACAAGGCTGCCCATTGATTTTTCGGCCTGCCCAGTCATTGGGTCACGAAACTAAACTGTTCCAATTATACCAAGTCCTGCAGACATGGAAAACGGCCTGGTCAAAACCGCCGGCATTAGAGAAACAAATTTTTGGGTCTCTGAAAAAATTGGTGGGATTGGGTTGGTGGCTGAATTTGATATGTCAAAAAAGAAATATGGAAAACAAAAAAGATCTCCCGTAGGATGGAAGAGTCTTACCAGAGACGAACAATCC
>JADGIS010000012.1 GCA_015233825.1 Erysipelotrichaceae bacterium RD49 | reverse complement strand
AGAGGAGAACAATACTGTTGATTTCCATATCGGATTAAACGGTTTGTCTTTCCAATATAGCGGTTTTCATGGTACGAGTTTCTGCTTTTCTTTAGATGCTCGGCCATTCAATGACCGAGTAGTTCACGGTTCTCGTAGTCAACACCCAAGTGGATGTATGCTTTTGGGGTCGCCACCCGTCCGCGCGGCGTCCGGTTGATCAAGCCCATTTGAAGCAGATAAGGCTCATACATATCACTCAAAGTCAGGGTGTCTTCACCAATTGAGCTGGCTAAAGCTTCAAGACCTACCGGTCCTCCATTAAAGCGAAAGATAATGCCCTCTAAAAAACGCCGGTCGGTGTTGTCCAGACCAAGCTCATCGACATTCAGGCGGTTGAGGGCGTCTTTGGCAACCGCTTTGGTAATCAGGCCGCCATTATAAACCTGGGCAAAATCACGAATGCGGCGCAGCAGGCGGTTGGCAATGCGCGGGGTGCCGCGCGAACGCAAAGCGACCTCGCAAATGGCATCTTCTTCCATTTCCACATCGAGAATGCCTGCCGTTCTGGCTACGATGGCTTCAAGATCTTTTTGCTCATAATAGTTGAGCGCCGAGACAATTCCGAACCGATCCCGAAGCGGGGCGGATAAATCTCCCGCCCGTGTGGTCGCCCCTACTAAAGTAAAGGGCGGCAGCGAAAGCCGGATCGAATGCGCCGAGGCTCCTTCTTTGCCCACGATAATATCCAGATAAAAATCTTCCATCGCTGGATATAAAATTTCTTCAATCTGCCTGGGCAGCCGGTGGATTTCGTCGATAAATAAAACATCTCCAGCTTCTAAGGTACTTAATACGGCGGCTAAGTCACCGCTTTTTTGCAAAGCAGGACCGGATGCAGTGACCAAATTTCCTTTCATTTCATTGGCAATGATCATCGCCAGAGTGGTTTTTCCAAGTCCGGGCGGCCCGTACAGCAGTACATGATCCAAGACTTCGTTGCGGCTGCGGGCGGCCTGAATGAAGACATTCAAATTCTGTTTCAATTCATCCTGCCCGATGTATTCCTTCAGGGTAGCCGGACGCAAAGCCTGCTCGAGGTCTGAAGCACTTTCTTCTAACGTTTCGGCCCCATCAAGAATTCTTTCTTCCATGCCTGATCTTCCTTTCTTAATTCTTCATCTACAAAAGCAAAAGCTCGCCAATTCATCATGGGCTCTTACGCAATTGTAGTTTCTAACACTAATGACAATCCGAATTAGTTAATAAAAACAGAGCTCATATTGGATGTAAATTTAATAACATCCTCTAATGAAATTAACCTGGTCTTAGGTATAATTCATGAAAAGTTATCAGATTTACAGCTTCTAATCAACGTGGATTATGAATATGAATGTGCAAAACGGTGTTTGCGTAAGACCCTCATCATGATTAGGAGTTTCTGCCTTTCTTTTTTTGTGTTTTCTAGTCTCTTGTCAACCAGACTTCTTTCTTTATAGAGGGACGGGCCCCTGGGCTCAATGAGTGCAAGCTCAGCTGTTAAAACCGCTTACCTCTAGCCAGCTGCTTGAGACAATAGCGAAGCAGCTCATCCACTTTCGCATCAGCCAGCTGGTCGGGTTCGATCTTGATGCTATCAATTTCGGGCTGCTTATAGCCAAGCGAAAGCAAGGCGTCGCTGACCTCACTCCAGACCGGATTGGCTGGGGCTTGCTCCTTCTTTTCTTTTGCAGGAGCCAGAACAATTTTGCCTTTGAGATCCAAAATGATCTGGCCAGCGGTTTTGGCGCCAATACCGGGCAGTTTTTTTAAAGTCGCGGCATCTGCCGTTTCAATGGCTTTGATAATAGCTTGCGGATCCATAAAGGCTAATGCATTGAGCACACTCTTGCAGCCCAGTCCTTTCACTGTGATCAACAAGGTGAACAATTCGTACTGTTCTTCGGTTTCAAAGCCGAAAAGCGCCTGGCCATCTTCCTTAAACTGCTGGTAACAGAAAAACTGCACCGGCTGGTTGATCGTGTACTTGGCGGGATTGAGGACATAGACCTCATAACCGATCGATCCAGCCTTGACGATGACGCGGTCTTTGCGAAGTAAGAGAATAGTACCTTCCAGATATGCGATCAATGTAATCATCCTTCCTTGACAGAACGAGAAAAACCCGATTCAACCTTTCCCATTTTCTGCATTTATTGATACCCAAGTGCACGAAATGTGTCTTGATTTCCATTATAGCAAATCCTGCCCAGCTGTGAACAGCAGGGCAGAACCTGAAAACACCCTGCAAAGATTCAACCTGCCTTTTCAATTCTTTCAGAAAGGCATTTTCATTTTTCAGGGATTTTCTGCCTCTTCTTTGACAGATTCCACACTTTTTACCAAAACAGCTTGATGATTTTCGGTATTTTGAAAAAAGAGTGTTATAACTTTGATATTGCTTCCGGAATTGTATAAGTTTCACATGCATACGTATACATTTCGAAGACAGATTATTTGAATACACCAATGACAGGAGAAACGAAATGAGTAAGATCTACAACTTTTCCGCAGGCCCGGCCTGTATGCCAGAAGCTGTTCTCAAAAAAGCAGCAGACGAAATGCTTGATGCAAACGGCTCAGGAATGAGCGTTATGGAAATGTCACACCGATCTTCAAGCTTCGAAAAGATTCTGAAAGATACAAAGGATACCATGCGCCGTCTGGCCAATATCCCGGATGACTATGAAATTCTCTTCATTCAAGGCGGGGGCAACCTGCAGTTTTCCATGGTTCCAATGAACTTCAACAAAAACGGCGCTGACATCATCAACACCGGTCAGTGGACGAAAAAAGCAATCAAAGAAACGGAAAAACTTGGCCGCGTGCATATTGCCGGCGATTCAAGCGACAAAACCTTTACCTACATTCCAAAAATCACCCAGGAAGATCTTGACCCGGATACAGATTACGTCTATATCTGCGAAAACAACACCATCTACGGTACAAAATATAAAGAACTTCCTCCGCATGAAGGCAAAAAGCTGATTGCCGACTTATCGAGCTGCATTTTCACCGAACCGCTGGATGTCACGAAATATGACATGATTTTTGCAGGCGCTCAGAAAAACCTTGGTCCAGCCGGCGTTACCGTTGTCTTCATCAAAAAAGACCTGCTTGATAGCCAGCGCAATGATATTCCATCAGCTATGCTCGACTATAAAACATACGTCAACAACGATTCAATGTACAATACCCCGCCTACCTATGGCATTTACATGGTCGGCTTAGTGTGCAAATGGCTCGAAGATGAAATTGGCGGCCTGGAAGAAATGGAAAAAATCAACCACAAGAAAGCTGCCATCTTATATGACTACCTGGATTCGTCCAAAATGTTCTCCAATCCCGTTGCTGTTGAAGACCGTTCTTATGTCAACATTCCCTTTGTCACGGGCAATCCGGATCTGGACAAAAAATTCATTGCCCAAGCCAAGGAAGCCGGCTTTGAAAATTTGAAGGGCCACCGCACCGTCGGCGGCATGCGGGCATCGATCTACAATGCGATGCCGGTTGAAGGCGTTGAAAAACTCGTTGCCTTCATGAAGAAATTTGAAGAGGAGAACGCGTAATGAGAACAATTTCGCTAATGAATGCCATTTCCCCAAAAGGAACGGCTGTATTTGATGAGACCTATGTCTGCGAAGAAAAAGCAGAAAATCCAGATGCGATTATGGTCCGCTCGGCTGATCTTCATGAATATGCCTACCCCGAAAATTTAAAAGCCATCGCCCGTGCTGGTGCTGGCGTAAACAATATCGACTTAGATGGTGCGACGGATAATGGTATTGTTGTCTTCAATACACCAGGCGCCAACGCCAATGCGGTTAAGGAGCTTGTCTTTGCAGGTCTTCTTTTAGCAAGCCGCGACCTGTTCCACGGCATGGAATGGGTTAACTCGCAAAAAGGCAGCGAAACCCTGGCAAAAGATGTCGAAAAGCAGAAAAAGAAATACGCTGGCAACGAAATTGCCGGCAAAACGCTTGGCGTTGTCGGATTAGGCGCAATCGGAAGCAAAGTTGCTAATACAGCGCTGCATCTGGATATGAATGTTCTTGGTTACGATCCTTATCTGTCCGTGGATTCGGCCTGGAAATTATCCCGCTGGATCGAACACAAAACAGATTTGAAAGACTTATTTGCTAATGCCGATTTCATCACTCTTCATCTGCCTTTGCTCGATTCCACCAAAGGGCTGGTCAATAAAGAAACGATCGCCACCATGAAAGACGGCGTCAAAATCTTGAACTTTGCCCGTGGCGGCTTAGTCAATGATGATGACCTGCTTGAGGCGCTTGATTCTGGCAAAGTGGCTTTATATGTCACTGACTTCCCTGATGGCAAGCTCGCCGGTCATCCCCATGTCATTGGCCTGCCACACCTTGGTGCCAGCTCAGAAGAATCCGAAGAGAACTGCGCCGTGCAGGCTGCTAAGGAATTACGCGCTTATCTTGAAGAAGGCAATATTGTCAATTCCGTGAATATGCCAAACGTTTCCTTAGAAATGCGTATGCCTTATCGTGTTGGCGTCATCCACACCAACACACCTAAAGTATTGTCCAGAATCACAGATATTCTGTCCAAAGATGATGCCAACATCGAAAACCTCGTCAACAAATCGCGCGGCGATGTGGCCTATACCATTCTGGATCTGGATACCGCTCCAGCGGACGAATCTTTGGATGCCATCCGCAATCTGCGGCAGGTGATGCGCGTCAACCTGTTTGAAAAGGAGAATGCGTGAGTATCTTTGCCAGCGCAGATATCCTGCTGCCCAAAGCTGAAAACAAAGAAAACTGGGCGGTAGTGGCTTGTGATCAGTACTCCAGTGCCCCTGAATACTGGGATGGTGTCTATGAGCGCGTCAAAGACGAGCCCAGTACGCTGCACCTGATTCTGCCTGAAGCCTGGCTCAACAGTCAAAAAGCCCAGACTCACCAGGCTAAAATCCGGGCCAACATGGAAGCCTATCTGAAAAACGAAGTGATGAGGATGTATCCCGATTCCTTTATTTATACCGAACGGACTTTGACCAACGGCTCCATCCGCCAGGGCCTGGTTGGCGCTTTGGATTTGGAAGCCTATGACTACCAAGCCTCGACCAACCTGCCTGTCCGGGCCACGGAAGCGACAATTTTAGAGCGCATTCCACCAAGAGCCAAAATCCGCTCGCAAGCCATTCTCGAGTTTCCGCATATCCTGCTGCTACAAAATGACAACCAGGATCGGCTGTTTTCCAGAATTCAAACCATTAAAGACCAGCTCGAACTGCTCTATGATTTCGACCTGATGGAAAACGGAGGCCATATTTGCGGCTGGCTCGCTTCCGGGCCTGCCAAAGCGCAGATTGAAGCCTGGATTGAGGAATACGAGACAGCCAAACAGGCTTTAAATCCGGCTTCCCCGCTTGTCTATGCGATTGGCGATGGCAACCACTCCCTTGCGGCAGCCAAAGCGGTCTGGGAAACAATCAGGACGGACTTAGACCCGCAAAAAAAGCAGACCCATCCCGCCCGCTATGCCCTCGCTGAGCTGGAAAATCTGCACCACGAAGCCCAGCAGTTTGAACCCATCCACCGGATACTCAAAAACGTGGATGTGGAGGATCTGATTGCTAGTTTCGGCAGCCCAGTTTCTCAACCAACCTATGAAATTCGCTGGATGAGCGCTGACAAGCAAGGATCCATTTTTTTGGATGCCAGCATCTCTCCCCTCCCATTGGCAGTTCTCCAGCACTTTCTGGATGCCTATCTCGATGAACATGAAGGTGAAATCGACTATATCCATGGTGAGGAGGATCTGGCCGCTCTTGCCAAGCAGCCAAACTCAGTTGGATTCTTTTTGCCCGCAATTTCCAAGGACTCGCTGTTTGAAACCATCAAAAATGATGGTTCTCTGCCGCGCAAAACGTTCTCCATGGGCCATGCCCATGAAAAACGCTATTATCTCGAAGGCCGTGCCCTTGTCGATCTTCAAGAAGAAGACTAGATTCAGCTTTTGATCCAATTCACCACAAGCGCCATCTGAAAAGGTGGCGTTTTTTCATGCCGATCTGCTGGCTGCACCACGATCCATTCTTCAATGAGCATTCCGATCCTTCTTATCCAATCGGCCGCCTGCTTTTGGCTGGATCTTCCCATCAAAAAAGGCCTCTGATCCAGGATAAGAGACCTTCAAGACAGTTTAAAAATCCACATCAATATCCAGCATCACTGGACAGTGATCGCTGCCAAAGACATCATCCAAAATCTGGATGGATTGAATTTTAGGCAGCAATTCTTTGGAAGCCAGCCAATAATCAATCCGCCATCCTTCATTGCGGGCGCGCCCGCGTGTTTTATAGTTCCACCAGGAATACTGTCGTTTTTGGGGATACAGTTCCCGAAAGACATCAACAAATTCATCCATCAGATAGTTTTCAAAGTTGCTTCGCTCTTCATCGGAATAGCCAGCGGCCCCGATGCCATCTTTTTCATCCCAGATATCCAGCGGGCCCCGTGCAATATTCATATCGCCGCAAATCAGCACTGGCCGGTCGATCGACTTGCAATAGGCAGCAAAGGCTTCATCCCACTGCTGACGAAAATCCAGCCGTTTCAAGGCATTCTGACTGTTGGGAGTATAAACAGTCACCAGTGCAAAGTCTTTGAAATAGGCAGTGATTACGCGCCCTTCCTGATCCAGTTCTTCAATTCCTAAACCATAAACGACTTTTTGTGCAGGTTCCAGGCAGGCAATCATCGTACCCGAATATCCTTTTTTCACAGCTGAATTCACATAGACATAAGGGTATAGATATTCGTCCATTTCAATCTGGTCTGGCTGGGCTTTCGTTTCTTGAAAGCAGGCAATCTGCGCATCCAGCAGTGATAAAATCTGTTCCAGTCCTTTTTTCTGAACAGCCCGATATCCATTTAAATTCCATGTCAAAAGTTTCATTTCTGCTCTTCTCCTTGTTCATTTGAAAAATCATGATAAATAATCGGGTTCTGGCGCTCATCGAGCAGCTCAAAATTGCTTTCCCGGCACAAATAAATCGGCCGGTCTTTGACCTCCAGATAGGTTCTGGCTAAATACTGACCCAATATACCAATCGAGAGCAGCTGAATGCCGCCAATCATCATAATCACACAGATCGTGCTGGGCCATCCAGCCACTGGATCCCCATAGACACAGGTGCGAACAATAATGACGATGATCATGATAAACGCAAACAGCGAAAACAAAATTCCGAAAGCTGATGCAAACTGCAGCGGCACAGTCGTAAACGAGACAATCCCGCTGATCGCATATTTTAAAAGCTTCCAGAATGACCACTTAGTCTCCCCAGCGGCGCGTTCGACATTTTCATATTCCAGCCACTTGGTCTTGTAGCCGACCCAGCCAAAAATCCCTTTCGAAAAGCGGTTATATTCTGGCATTTCCAAAATTGCATTGACAAAGGGTCTGGTCATCAGGCGATAGTCTCTGGCTCCATCGACCATATCAACCTCGGAGGCTTTATTCATGATCTTATAAAACATCCGGGCAAAAAAGCTTCGAATCGGGGGCTCTCCTGCCCTGGTCACACGTCTGGTCGCACATGAATCATAACCTTCTTTTTCAACTGCTTTGACCATATCCGGAAGCAGAGCCGGCGGATCCTGCAAGTCAGCATCCATAATTACCGCATAATCCCCGGAGGCATTTTTCAATCCAGCATAAATCGCGCCTTCTTTACCGAAGTTGCGGGAAAACGATATATAGCGTAAGCGCGGATCTGTCCTGGCAATCGTTCGGATTTCGGAAAGCGTTGCATCTTTTGAACCATCATCGACCAGGATGAATTCAAATTCATGATCTGGAAGCTGACTGGCAGTATCATCAAGCGCTTGATATAAAAGTGGAATCATCTCTTGCTCGTTGTAGCAAGGGACAATAATACTGATCTTAGGCATAAATTCCCTCTTTCCTCCAAAAAGTATACCAAGGTTTTCTCAAAGGAAGCTGAAGGCCAAGTTTTCGCTTCATTTTCTTGTTTCCAAAGACAAAACCACTGGTTTGATTCAGACGCTGCAGTTTTGCCCAGCTTTACAAAAACATCCAAAGCCGGCTGATTGCCAGGGAAATAAAAAACTGAGGGACTGCCTCAGTTTTCGATAAATTCAAATTCAAATCCTTCCAGTTCTACGATATCGCCATCCTGGGCGCCCGCTTCACGCAGATGTTTGTCGATGCCAAGAAAGCGCATCTGGTTAGCAAAGTTGAAGAAGTCTTCATCCGTATTGAGCTTGTCGATATTGAAGTTTTTCCGGATCAGCGGTCCATAGACTTTGTAGCGGCCTTCGGAATCTTTTTCGATCGTATATGGCTGTTCTTTTTCCTCAAAGGTATAAGTAACACCCTGATCGCCTTCGTTTTCGTCCAGCACGGGGAAAACTGGGGTAGTCAGCAGTAAATCAGCCGCTTTTCGTAAAACCGGATCCAAGCCTTCATGAATGATTGTCGAGGTCTCGAAAACTTCCAGATCTGGATACGCCTCTTTAAAACGCTTCAAGTTTTCCTGGGCATTTTCTTCATCCATCTTATTGGCCACAACGATCTGTGGTCTTTCCAAAAGCCGCAGGTGGTAGTTTTCCAGCTCCTTATTGATATTGGCATAATCCTCAACTGGATCGCGGCCATCTTCAGCGCCCATATCAATAATGTGGACAATAACCCGGCAGCGTTCAATATGCTTTAAGAACTGGTGGCCAAGGCCCTTTCCTTCGCTTGCCCCATCAATTAATCCTGGCAGGTCAGCCATCACAAAGGAACGGCCGTCACCTGTCTGTACCACGCCGACATTTGGCGAAATGGTTGTAAATGGATAATCACCGATTTCTGGCTTGGCCCGGCTGACTGCATCTAAGAAGGTCGATTTTCCGACTGAAGGATAGCCGACAAGGCCGACATCCGCCAGTGTGCGCAGTTCAACCATGACATCAAATTCTTCGCCTTCTTTGCCAGGCTCGGCATATCGAGGGGCAACGTTGCGGCTGGATTTAAACCTGGCATTGCCTCTGCCGCCCCGCCCGCCTTTGGCAACGACCTGCTTTTGAAAGGGTTCGGTTAAATCGGCCAGAATCTGACCGGTATCGGCCCGTTTGACAATTGTTCCTAATGGAACTTTGACAATCTGGTCGCCAGAATTGGCTCCATGCATTCGTTTATTTTTGCCTTTTTCACCTGGCTGAGCCCGGATGATGCGGTTATAGCGAAGGTCTAATAAAGTGACCATTCCAGGATCTGCCATAAAGACAATACTTCCGCCATTTCCTCCATCACCGCCAAATGGACCGCCATTGGCAACATATTTTTCGTGTTTAAACGAAACCAGTCCATCGCCGCCCTTTCCGGCTTTGACATGGACTTTGACCTGATCCACAAACATAAATTTACCTCCGCTCTTTTTTCATTGTAGCTGTATTGAAACCTGATCTTTTTTCAAATGCCTTATTTTTGGCTGGAATTCGCTTTCCATCATAGCTTGTTGGCAGGCAGATTCCCATTTTAAAGGCCTTGATCCGGGATAAAGGCGCACAAAAAAAGTCTGACGCAAGCCAGACTTCATTGTTCATTATTCAACTGGGTAAACAGAAACCTGTTTTCTGTCTCTGCCGAGTCTTTCGTATTTAACGACGCCATCAACAATTGCAAACAAAGTATCGTCTCCGCCTCTGCCTACATTTTTACCAGGATGAATTTTTGTTCCACGCTGACGGTAGATGATGGAACCAGCAAGGCATTTCTGACCATCTGCCAGTTTAGCACCTAAACGTTTGGAGTGAGAGTCACGACCGTTCTTAGTCGAACCTACACCTTTTTTGGAAGCGAAGAACTGAAGGTTCATTGTAAAGCGCATGAGTACACCTCTTTCTCTTCTGTTTCAATCATTTTTTGTATTGGATTCTTATGGAATCCGGATACTCACTTGCCAGTACCGAAAACTGCGCAGCCATGGTTTTCAAAGTAATCTGAAGATCATGGCTGTCTTGGTCGACCTGCAGGAAAACCTTATTGTCTTTGGCAGTCATTGTACAGGCATCAGGGTACAGCAGATCAATCGCATTGAGCGATGATAAGGCAATAGCCGATGCACCAGCACAAACCAAATCTGCTCCATACGGACCAGCATTGGCATGGCCTGTCATGGTCATTGACTTGATTCGATCAGTCTGTTCGATCTCAAAACGAATCTTGATCATTAAGCGTTGATCGATTCGATTTTAACACGTGTATAAGGCTGTCTGTGACCCTGTTTTCTGCGAGTAGAAGATTTTTTAGGACGGTATTTCACGATTGTGATTTTCTTACCTTTACCCTGTTTTTCTACTACTCCAGTAACAGAAGCCCCTTCAACGAAAGGCTTGCCAACTTTTCCGTCTACATACAGAACTTTGTCAAAAGTAACAGTTTCACCTTCCTGAGCATTCAGTTTTTCTACCCAGATTACGGATCCGTCTTCGACTTTGATCTGTTTTCCGCCGGTTTCGATAATTGCGTACATATGTGTCTCCTTTCCGAGTCTTGATACTCGCCATGAAGGCGGATGCGTTCACATCTCTTGTGCCTTTTCTGTGCGGTTGCAAGTCGTGAAGACTGCAACAGTCATATATTAATGATCAGGAGGTCAAACGTCAACTTTAAGCCTGAAATTCACTTATTTCCATATATTTAATGAAAGATTCTCTTAACATTATTTACCGTAGCCTGGTTTTAGCTAATCTAGCTAACTCAATCAAATGGAGTTTTGTTAGAGCCCTACGACTGGCTCCTCCATTGAGCAGAAACAAGATTCTTTAACCTGCAGAGCAAGGTTGAATGATCCTCTGGTCATTAACCGGGATGAAGGATAAATCTTACTTCCCCTCATTCATATACGTTGAAGTCGTATTGGACTTACAGTTTCTAACACCATTTCTGAATGCCAAAAGAGCTGACTTTTGATAAGGGACTTTTTCTCTGACTTTCTTTTTCTTTGCCATTATCAACAGCTCCTTTCTTTTTGTATGTTCAAAATTATATATTTTCGTATATTTGATAGTACTAATTATTGGGAGTTATTACGTGATAAAATGATAACATACAATTACCAAAAGAGGTTGAAGTTTAAAATATCAATATAAGTATATAAGTATACACATTAGCTGGATTAACTAAGATGTGATAACAGCAGTTTCCCCTATTTCAGACCAGTCCAAAATGCTCCAGCGCCTTAGCAACGCCCCCTTGATCGATGTCATCTGTAACATAGTCAGCTGCCTGTTTAACCTGGTCTAAAGCATTACCCATGGCTACGCCAATGCCGGCAAACTGCAGCATAGAGATATCGTTATCGGCATCTCCAAAAGCCATCAGTTCTTCCGGCTTCAAGCCATAAACCTCGCAGACTTCCTGCAGCCCATAAGCCTTGCCCCCGGAATGCGGAGTCAGATCGACACCAAAATCACCCCAGCGTTCCACCCCAATACCAGGTCCAAGTTCATTTTGCTTAAATTGCGCTTCGTTCTGCCGGGAAACATAAGCAACGCCGCCATAAAGCGGCTCGCCGCTCCAGCAAGCCAGCGGAGCTGGAGTGATGTTGTATTCTTTCCAGACGTTTAAAAGCCAGTCATCTGCATAGTTGATGTAGCTTTTATTGGCTTCTAACAAAACGACCGGCCGCTTGCGCTGTTCAAAAAGATTCAATAAGGAGCGCAAAGATTCGCCTTCAAACTTGATTCCGGCTACCGGTTTGAAATCCCGATCTAAAATGACAGCACCATTCATCATGACATAGCCATCCAGACCCAGATGATCCATATTCAGATCTGCCATTTCACTGATATGCCGGCCGGTGGCCAGAAAGGCTTTTCCACCTTTGGCTTGAAAAGCACGAACGGCAGCCAGGGCATCATCAGGAATTTTCTTCTGGGCATGAGAATAGAGCGTATGGTCGACATCAAGAAATATGGCTTTAATCATGGAAATTCTTCTTTCTATGGTTGGTGTTAAATTTTAGTGATCAATTCGTATTGGTTGACCAGAACAGAGCTGGGCCGGTCTTTATTGCCGGCAATCCAGACCAGCTGGTTTTCTTTTAAAACAGGGCGGATCTTTTCCAGGACCCAGGGCATCACCGACAAATTGATATCCCCGGTATCGTCGCTCAAGATCGCAAAGGCCATCATCTGGCCTTTTTTTGTTTTGTGTTCTTTGATCGAATGAATAATGCCAGCCAGCTGCAGTTTTCCTGTATAGTCCTGGGCTTGGACCGTACTGAAAATGCGGCGGTTTTTCTGGCGGATGAGCTGAGAGGGATGTCTGGTGACATAAAAACCCAAGAGTTCTTTTTCTCTTTGCAGGCGTTTCATCCGGTCGATGGGAACCTCTTCAAGCTCAGGCGGCGTAATCCCAGAAAACTTCCAGACGTTATTTTCAAGAGTAACCAGATCACTCAAAGCTGCAATTCCTTCCAACCCTGCTTCCAGGCTTTCGCGGGTGGCTCGTAGCTCATCCAAGGCGCCGGCTTGAATTAAAGCGAGAAGCTGGGTGGCATTGACTCCGGCATGGAGAAGCCGCAAGATGGCCAAGCATGGATCATCAAAATACCCATGCGTTTTCTTCTCGGTCTGGATTTTTTCAATCGTCTGCCGGTTGATGGATTTGATCAGTGAAAGTGGCATACGCAACGCCTGATTTTGAACAACGAATCGTTCTTCGGAGTTGTTGAGTGAAATCGGTAAGATCGGAATGCGGCGGCTGTGGCATTCTTGCAAGAAAACATTCGTTTTGGACCCTGAGCCAATGCAGGAATTCAAAGAACATTGATAAAACTGGAGCGGATAGCGGGCTTTGATCCAGGCCATCTGGTAAACGATCAGACCATAGACATAGGAATGCGATTTATTAAAGCCATACTCCGCAAACTGGCTCATCGTGGCAAAGATTTCGCGGGCGCTTGTTTCTTCAATCGCATTCTTCCTGGCTCCTTCAATAAACTTCTGCTCCCATTCCTTCATGACTTCCGGCTTTTTCTTGGACATGGCTTTGCGCAAAATGTCAGCTTCGGATAAGGTAAAGCCCCCAATCAGTCTGGCTGCTTCCATGATCTGCTCCTGGTAGACGAAAATCCCGCCGGTTTCGGCCAGCAGCGGATCAATGAGCGGGTGGATGCTCCGGCGATGCTCTGGATGAAAGCGAGCATCTAGAAACAGATCGATGTTTTTCATCGGCCCCGGCCTGTACAGGGCCAGAATCGCGGCAATATCTTCAAAGCAGACGGGCCGATAGCGTAAAATCAAATCCCGGATCCCGGCACTTTCCAACTGGAAAATGCCTTGGGTATCGCCATTTCGCAAAATTTGATAGACAAGCGGATCGTTGAGAGGCAGCTTGAGCAGATCAATCTGGTTGCCCGTCTGGCTTTCGATTTGGGCCGTCATATTAGCCAGCGTAGTCAGATTGCGCAAAGAGAGAAAGTCGAATTTAATCAGTCCGATTTCTTCCAGATATTCCATAGTAAACTGCACCGCCGGCAAAGCTTCCCCAACTTCCTGAAGGGGAGCCTGGTTGAGAATGCTGTCGCGGGCCAAAACGATCCCGCCGGCATGGATGGAAGCATGGCGCGGAAAGCCTTCAATTTTTATGGCTGCTTCATAGACCTGCTTCAGGCTTGAGTTGTTATTGATCAGCGAGGCAAACGGACGGTTATTCTGGTAAGCGTCCTGCAAAGTCAGATTTGGCGTATTGGGCAGCAGCTTGGATAAGCGGTCGATTTCGCGCATGGGAACATTCATGGCTCTTGCACAATCGCGCAAAGCGGATTTTGCTTTCATTCTGGCAAAGGTAACAATATGCGCGGCATGATACCGCCCGTAAACGCTTTGGACATACTCAATGATTTCGTCGCGCCGGTTATCTGGAAAGTCGGTATCGATATCGGGCATGCTTACCCGGCCAGGATTGAGAAAGCGTTCAAACAGCAGGTGATTGGCCAGAGGATCAATATGGGAAATCCCGAGACACCAGCTGACCAGGGACCCCGCGGCACTCCCCCGCCCCGGGCCGACTAAAATCTCGCGCTTGCGGGCTTCGCGGATAAAATCCCAGACAATTAAAAAATAGTCCGCAAAACCCATGGATAAAATGACTTCCAATTCATCATTCAATCGATTGGCATAAGCAGACGGCACCTTGCCATTCAGTCTTTTTTTCAATCCGGCTATACACAGATTTTTCAAATACTCTTCACTGCCAACGCCCGTTTTATTGACAAATACTGGCAGCTTGGCTTTGGGAATTTCATATTCTTCAATGCTGGCGGCAATTTCATCCGTCATCGCCAGTGACCGTTCCTCATAAAGGGCAGCCATTTCTTCTGGAGTTCGATAATAACGGCCGCGGCGGACCATCAGCTGGGGATCGTGAATGGTTTGCGCATGGGCAATCGCCTGCAAAAGCCGCAGTGTATTTTCGTCTTCCGGCTTTTCATATTCAATGCGCGAAAGAGCCACACACTCCAGGCCCAGTGTGGGAGCTAGGTTTTTGAGAAGCTGGTTTGATTCGCGATAGCGTGGGGAATCTTGCAAGGCCAGAGCCATATACGTCTGGGGCACCGCTGCCTGCAGGTCGATAAAAAACTCACTCAAAGCCGTCAAATCTTTTTCGTGGGCTAACGTTTCCAAAAATACATCTCCGCCGGCATTCATCACGATCAGATTCTGGCTGTAAGCGGGCAGTTCTTCAAAAGGCAGCGGTCCGTCCTGGCTCATCAAAGTGGTGGAAAGTTTGTAGAGATTTTGCAGTCCCTGGGTATTTTGTGCAAAAGCAAGCAAGGAGAAGAGCTGTTCATTTCTGCGGATTTCAAATTCCAGGCCGATGATCGGCTTGAGGCCGGCTTTTTTAGCAGCGTGCAGAAAGGCCATCGTTCCGTACATAGAACGATGATCGGTCAGGGCCACCGCCGATTGTCCGTTTTCTTTGGCTTTGCGGATGATATCGTCGATGTCTAATGTGCTTTCCAATAAGGAATAGCAGGAGCGGGTATGAAGATGAATCATATCGCTATTATATCGAGTTGTCTGGGATTTGCGAAAGAGGATCGCAGATCCAGGCTTCCATCCGTATTCAATACGCAAAAAAGCTCGAAACGCTCATGCTTGGGCATGGTTGTTTCGAGCTTGCGTTTCAGGTGAGGGATACGTTCTCTTTTTTGTGGCACTTACAGGCAAAAGAAAGAGAAGCTTTTCCAGCCTTGATCTGTCATTTTTTCCGTTAAAAAGGCTGGTGATCGTTTGCGAGTTTGTCTAAGGCCTCGACCAGCTGCGGCAGGGTTAAAGCCGTCAGTTTTTTAATCCCGCATGCACATTCATGGCCCCCGCCGCCAAATTGTTCAGCCAGTTCGCGGACCGATTTTTGGGCAGAACGCAGCGATCCGGAATAAGTATGATCCAGGTCTTCAGTAAAAAGCGCCCAGATCTGCATGCCGGCAATGCTGTTGAGGGCATTGACCTGGTTTTTGGCCTCTTCAAAGGAAAGGCCAAGTTCAAGATAATCGCTTTGGTTCATCAAAGCAAACAAGAAGTTCCCGCACCGTTTGGCTTTAGAACGAACTTTGGCAGCGTACTGGAAAATCACATATGGCTGGTTGTAAAGCGATTTCGCCGCTTCACTTGGACTTGCCCCCTGCTCCATCAGCCATGCAGCGGCTTCAAATGTCTGCGGACGGACAGTCGGAATGGTAAAACGCTGGGTGTCTGCCATTAAGCCGCGCATCATCTGCTGGGCGGCTTTAGCTCCGATCGTTTTATGAGCCGATTTGAGCATTAATGCTTCAATTTCGCAGGCTGCTGCTGCTTTTTCATCGACCAGATCGAGAGGGCCAAAATCTTCGACTTTGACATGATGATCGATGCGGGCTGCCTTGGGCGCTAATGTATAGGGGCCATCCACACGCGGGCCATTGGCTGTATCCGTGATGATGGCCAGGGAATTTTTGATCGTTTCATCATCAACATCATCCATCTCTTCGCCCTGGCCGGCTGCGTAGACTTTTTTATAGGGATATTCTTTGCGGATCCACTCACAAAGACCAAGCTGGGAGCCAGTGGCGTCCGGATCAGGAGAAACATGGCGGAAGACAACAATCGAATCGGCTTGTTCGATGGCGTCAAAGAAGGCCTGAACTTGTTTAGAATCCAGCATTACTTTAAATTCGCGTACGCATCGCGGGCAAGCATAACTTCTTCGTCAGTTGGAATGACATAAACATCCAGTTTGGAATCAGGAGCCGAAATCTTGACCTCTTTACCGCGGCAATTGTTCGCTTCGTCATCCAGTTTTACACCCAGCGCAGCCAGACCATCGATGACTTCTTTGCGGGTATCGATTGCATTTTCGCCAATACCGCCCGCAAAGACGATGGCATCCGCGCCGCCCATTAAGCCATAGTAGCCGGCAACGGTTTCGATCACGCGGTCATCGAAGATTTTCTTGGCCAGAGCTGCCCGTTCATTGCCTTCTTCAATGGCTTTTTCAATATCACGGCTGTCCGAAGAGACGCCGGATACACCGAGCAGGCCGGATTGTTTATTGAGGATGTTATCGACATCTTTAGCCGAGTAGCCGTATTTTTCCATTAAAACGCCAGGAATCGCAGGGTCAATATCCCCGGAACGGGTACCCATTTCCACACCAGCAAGCGGTGTCAGACCCATGGATGTTTTGAAGGATTTGCCCTCTTTTACAGCCGTAATCGAAGCGCCATTGCCTAAGTGGCAGGTAATGATATTCATTTCTTCTGGCTTCTTGCCTTCGATCTGGGCTAAACGTTCAGTCAGGTATTTATGAGAAGTTCCGTGGAATCCATAACGGCGGATATGGTCTTTTTCATAATATTCATAAGGAATTGGATAGATATAGTTGCTTGCCGGCATCGTCTGATGGAAGGCCGTATCAAATACGAAAGTATGAACTGCCTCTGGCAGCATTTTAGCGAAAGTTTTATATCCCGTCAGACCGGCTGGATTGTGCAGAGGGGCCAGCGGGATGCACTCTTCGACTTTTTCAACAGCATCTGGCGTAGCCACAACCGAGTCAGCGTAGAATTCGCCGCCATGCACGATTCGGTGGCCGATTGCCTTAATATCAGACAGTTCGCGGACAACATGATGTTTGATCAGCGCATCGACGAGCATTTTAACTGCGACTTCGTGATTGGGGATATCAGCCGTTTCGGTATATTTCTTGCCATCCACAGTGATCGAGAACACGCCGTCTTTCAGGCCGATTCTCTCAACAAGACCTTTAGCCAGAACCTTTTCTTCCGGCATTTCATAAACCTGGAATTTCAAGGAAGAACTTCCAGCATTTACAGACATAACAATTGCCATATTTTTTCTCCTCTTTTCTTAGTTACGGATAGATTTAGTGTATCCCATTTCGGGTAAGTATCCAATTTGCATCCCTTTTCCGGCTCAAAACTGTTTTGCCTATCTGCTATTGAAAGAGATTGTGGAAGCCGCTTTCATCAGTTGTGAAAAGAATTCTTTCACAAGTTCGATTTTGATCAACTTTCACAATGAAAATGACAAGTTTCGAAAACCCATTCACCTAAGCCAAAAAAGGCAGTTCCCTTCTTTTTGTTTTCATCCTTGCATTTGTTTTCATCCGAAATGCAAGGATGAAAACAAACTGCCTTTGCCTGTCCCGCCAGACTTTCTTGCCTGGATGCCAGGACCAAACATGTCCTTTCAAATCCCTTCAAGAAAGAACCTGTTTAAAAAAGAAGTCTTAAAGCCGGATTCATCTTTTTGCAAGCCACAGAATGTATTGCTGGCAGCGATTGCAAGGATCCCATAGTCCCAAAAACACCTCTACCGGCTCAAATCCTTCTGCCTGGTAAAAGGCATTGGTCAGATCATATTCCGGATAGTGGCCCGCTTCGACTGTTTTTACCTGCAGAAAAGGAATTCCCTCTATTTGGCAGACTTGTTTTGCCATTTCAAGCAGTTGATGGCCGATCCCCTTTCGATGCAAAGAAGAAATCACGCCCATCACTTCCACCTCCATGCAGCTGGGGCTTGCCTGCTTCAAGGCGAGGATCCCGACCGGCTTGCCGTTAAGGCTGGCACACAGAAGGCGCTGCTGGCTGCATTGGCTATAGCTATAGCTATATAGGATTCTGGTGCGGCGGGCAGGCCAAACCACTCCGGCAAGTCTTCTAAAACCAGGCACACCGCCTGTTGTTTTTCCAAGACATTTTTAAATGGAATTTCGTCAACTTTGATATCACTATCGATTGTTTTCATCATAAAATCATTCCTTTCCTGTTTGGAACCTTGTCGTTTCAGGGACAGGATTTAGAAGGCGGGATTCAAAAACAGGAGGGGGTTGGGCAATGGAAAAGCCGAATGCGTTCGTGGAATTCGCCGCATTGAAAAAGGCAGCCTGTTAATCGAGCAGACTGCCAAGTTCTTTTTCATATTCAGGATGATCGGCTAGAAATCCAGCCAGAACTTTACTTTTGGTGTGCAGATGGAGAATCTGTTCAAAATTTTCCATGGCTGCCACCCCTTTTTTAAGGGCATCATAGACCGCCGCTTTAGAAACCTTCAGGTTTTCTTGAATCTCTGCCAGTGAAAGATCTTCTTGAAAGTACAGTTCCAGAACTTCTTGTTGCCGCTTGGTGAGCAGCGGTTCATACAAATCTAAAAGTTCGTTGGCTTCCAGGTGGGAAATCATTCTTCGTCTTCCAGACCTTGGGTGATGCCGATTAAATAACTGGAAAGATCAAACGGACGCAGGTCTTCAGGCTTTTCCCCCAGTCCTAGAAAGCGGACCGGCAGTCCGAGCTGGTCGCGAATCGCCATGACAATGCCGCCTTTGGCAGTGCCGTCCATCTTGGTTAAGATAATACCGCTCACGGGCGTGACTTCCATAAATTCTTTCGCCTGGGAAATCCCGTTCTGGCCGGTCGTGGCATCCAGAACAAGCCAGGTTTCATGAGGCGCCCCTTCAATTTCCCGTCCAGCCACCCGGCTCATCTTTTCCAGTTCCCGCATCAGGTTGGTTTTATTTTGCAGGCGGCCGGCCGTATCACAGATCAGGACGTCATTGTCATGCTCTTTGGCATACCGGCAGGCGTCTACAATGACCGAAGCAGGATCCTGCTTTTCTTTGCCTGCAACGCAAGGGGCATTTAAGCGGTCCGCCCAGATTTCAATCTGTTCAACAGCCCCGGCTCTAAACGTATCCGCAGCGGCAACCACGGGGGACAAGCCGCGTTCCTGGAAATAATGGATCAATTTCGCAGTCGTGGTCGTCTTGCCCGACCCATTGACACCGACCATCATAATGACCGTGGGCTGGTCTTCCACCAGATGCCAGCCGGCATCGGCTTCAGGGTTATAGAATTCATAAAGAATATTGATCAGATAATCTTCCATGGAATCGAAGTTCTTGATCTCTTTGGCGCGGCTTTCAAATTCGTCGACAATTTTCTGCGCGGTATGAATTCCCATGTCACTCTCCAGAAGAATGATCATGATCTCTTCTAACAGTTCATCATTAATCCCGTGAAAGCTGTTGGATAAGGCGCGAATGCGGTCGCCAAAGCTTTTGCGGCTTTTCGATAAGCCGGATAAATATTTGTCCTTGTCTTTCGAGCGGACAAATTTCGATTTCAATTTCTCAAAAAAAGCCATTCTTTCTCTCCTGCCACAGCACCAGGGTGCTATTGGCTCATTTCTCTAGCATCTTTCAACAAAACTTTCAGCACCTGCGAAACGCCATCCTGCTGCATCGTGATCCCATACAAAGTATCGCACTGCTCCATCGTTCCGGGTCTATGGGTGACGGTAATAAACTGGCTGGAGTCTTTAAAGTGGGAAAGATAACGGGCAAAGCGTTCAACATTGGCCTGGTCAAGTGCTGCTTCCGCTTCATCAAAGATACATAAAGGCACAGTTCTTGCTTTTAATATAGCAAACAGCACGGAGATCGCAATTAAAGCTTTTTCGCCGCCCGAAAACGTTTGTAAATTTTTAACCGCTTTGCCAGGGGGCTGCACATCAACATCCACGCCGGTGTTGAGCAGATCATTCGGGTCGCAAAGCACCAGTCTTGCCCTGCCGCCGCCAAACATCGCCTGGAACACTTCTTCCAAGCAGTCGTTGATCTTGTTGAACATGTCTTCAAACTGCACGATCATGGTCTGATCCATCTCATCCACTGCCTCTAAAATCTGGCGGGATGCCTCTTCCAGCTCAGCCTTCTGACTGGATAGGAAATCATATTTTTCGCGAACTTCTTTGAGCTGCTCGGGGGCGGAAAGATTCACATTGCCAAGCCCGGCGATTTTTTTGCGCAGTGTTTTAACCTGGAGTTCGGCTTCATTTAAGTCCACCGGCCGCATGCGCTGTTTCGCCGCCTCAAATGTCAGCGAATAATCCGATCCCAGACGGCCAAGATCCTGCTCGAGTCTGGTCTCTACGCGGGCTAAGGCCAGTTGCTGCTTTTGAATGGAGGAAGAAAGATGCGAAAGCTGTTTGCGCAGCTCACGGATTGCCTGGGTCAGCGTACTGCTTTGGTTCAGGCAGTCTTCTTTTTCCTGCTGGAGCCGGGTCATTTTCGCATTCCACTCATCCTGCTTTTCATGCAGAGCCGACAGCCTGGCGATTAAGCTGTTTTCACTTTCAGAAGGAGCGTTGGCCTGGGTCTTTTGAAGATCAAGCTGGCCGATCTGGGCCTGCAGACTTTCGTATTTTTCTTTTTTTACCTGGACGATATTATCCAGCTTTTCTTTTTCAATCCGGCTTTGCATAAAATCAGCACTGATCGCGTCAGCCTCTTTGTTCAGGTCGGCAATCATGACTTCTAGATCCGCAATTGACGTCTGGTGCATGGCAATTTGTTCAAGCAGCCGGACTTTTTCTTTTTTCAAAGCTGGAATGGGATTGACAGGCTGTTTATTCGAACCGCCCGTCATCGCCCCGCCGGCATGAACAACATCCCCGCCAAGGGTGACGATCTTCAGAGTCTGCTTCAGGTTTCTGGCTGCATCGTTAGCCGATTCCAGATCTTTAGCAAGCAGAATGTTGCCGAGCAGTCTTCCTTTTAAAGCATCATATTGGGGGGGACAGCTCACAAAATGATCCGCACAGCCTAAAACCCCATCGGCCTGGTTTGCAATTCTGGCCTGCCAGTCTGCTAAAGATCTGGGCTTGCAGACAGTTAAAGGCAAAAACGTTGCCCGGCCGGATTGGGACCGCTTTAACCAGCCGATCGCTTGCCGGGCGTCGGCTTCATCACTGACAACAATCTGATCAGCCGCCCCGCCAAGGGCGGTAGAGATGGCCATCAAATATTCGTCTTCGCATTCGAGCAGATCGCGAACCAGCCCATGAATGCCATTGAGTCTGGTCCGATGGTTCATGACCGCCTCAACACCATGATTGCGAAAAGGCGGGTGGGCGATGCGCGATTCCACACCCGCCAGCTGGTTTTCAAGCTGGTGCATCTCTTGAATCTTGCGGTCCTTTTTGGCTTGATACGGAGTGATTTCGGCTTGTTTGGCATGAAGGTGGCTTTCCTTGGCTTTCAAATCCAGCACAGCCTTATCCAGCCGCTCTTTGCGGTCTTCATATTCAAATTGGGCTTCCGAAAACAATTCGATTAAAGACTGCCGCCTGGCTTTTTCATCTTCACTGGTCAAGGAAATCTTCCGGCGTTCATCCAGCACCGCTTTTTGTTTTTGAAGCTTCATTGACTCTTCCATGCAGGCTGCAAGGTCGCGCTGCAGGTGGCTGATCTGGCCATCGAGTTCCAGGGAGCGCTTGCTGATGGTCTCGGACTGGGCTTCAGCTTTTTCCAGCTGCGCAGTGCTTTCGAGCTGCTGGATCTGCATCGTTTCCAAGTTTGAACGTAGTGCGTTCTCTTCCTCCTTGGCACTTTGAATGCGCTTGGCCAAAACGGAAATTTCGATTTGTGAAAGTTCCTCTTTGGCTGCTAAATACTCTTCGGCTTTTTTGGCCTGTTCTTCTAAAACATTCAGCTGTTCCTTTTGAGCATCAATTAAATCCTGAACACGTTCTAAATTATTCTTGACCGTTTCGAGCTTGGATAAGGAAACTTTCTTGCGTTTTTTATACTTGGCCACGCCAGCTGCCTCTTCAAACAGCAGCCGGCGCTCCTCAGGCTTGGCATCCGCAAAGGACGAGATGTTTCCCTGCGAAATAATCGATAAGGAATCACGGCCAAGACCCGTATCCATCACCAGATCCTGAATGTCCTTTAAGCGGCAGGGCGTGCGGTTGATGAAGTTGGAAATCTCTGTGCTGCCGCGGTTGATCTGGCGGGTGATTTCGATTTCTTCATAAGGAGAATCAAAGATTTTCTGCGAGTTGTCGAATACCAGGGTTGCTTTGGCGGTATTGACTGGTTTGCGGCTTTGGGATCCCGCAAAGATGATGTCCGAAATGGAAGCACCTGAGCGCAATGACTTTGCCGACTGTTCTCCCAGCACCCAGCGCACCGCATCCGTAATATTGCTTTTGCCGCATCCATTGGGTCCGACAATCCCCGTTAATGGTTCATCGAAGGAAATAACCGTTTTATTGGCAAAACTTTTAAAACCCGACAATTCAATACGTTTTAAAAACATTCCCATTCCCTCCTCTCACTGATCTCCTGGATCTCTATTTCTGCTTTTTGATTCATTGTAATAAAATCGTTTCTTGTCTTTGAATACCTTCCAGAATTGTCAATCCAGCCATTCAAGATGAAAAAATCCAACCGCAAGCCTGATTCAGATTGATTTCGTTCTAAAGAGTATCGATCCGAGCCCCAGGCAAACATTCATCCAAGAGGACATGGTTTTGCTCATTGAAGTCCATCTTCATTGATTATAAAAACTTTATACTGGGTTTAGAGTTTCCCTGTCCAGACGTCTGATGCCGCACAGATCTGTCGGTCAAATATTGTCTCATGGATTGAATTGGATTTCAATTTCGCTTTGCACTTCAAAATGTCTGCTTTGAGATCGGTTATTTCTTCATTCCTTTCTGTAAATACCCATTTCCATTCAGAAAGCGCATCATGATGAGCCTTACATAGTTTTCAATACCAGATGACGCTATAATAGAAATTACATAAATCCTTGACGCTGATCAAGGAAAAAAGTGAGGAATTCAATTTGGAAAAAACACTCTCTTCTGGGCTGACCAAAGGAAAGCTGATGAAAGATACGATTCATCTTTCTTTTGGTGAAGAAGTCGGCAACGCCGTAAGCCATGGCGTGATGATGTTTGTCTTCTTATTTTTACTGCCCTTTCTTTCCGTTTATGCCTATCAAAAAAATGGCTGGATCGGAACCATTGGGATCAGCGTTTACGCCATCTGCATGATTTTAATGTTTGGCGGCTCTTGCTTGTATCACATTATGCCCTACGATACCCCTTGGAAGCTGGTCTTTCGAAAGCTTGATCATATCTCAATCCTGTTAGCCATTGCCGGGACCTATACCCCGATTTGCCTGAGCGTGCTGCGCGGCTGGGCTGGCTGGACCATATTAGCCATTGAATGGATCTGTGTCCTTGCCGGCGTACTGCTTAAAAGCCTATCCCGCTATTCACACCCGGTTTTATCGCTGGTTCTCTATCTGGCTATGGGCTGGATGGCTGTCTTTGTTTTACCGCAGTGCTGGAAACAGGGCGGTCCAATGTTTGTGGGCTTGATGCTGGCCGGCGGCTTATGCTATACGATTGGAACGATCTTCTATACCCGTAAAAAACCTTACTGCCATTTCATCTGGCATTTATGGATTGCATTGGCTGCCCTGATCTTTTTAGGGGCTATCGTCTTCTATTTGTAAAGAAGCACGTGGAATCGAAACGCTTCAGCTTTTCCCGCCTGATTCAGGCGGGTTTCTTTTTTCACCGCCCAGAGCCATTCAATTCCTGTTCCTTTTGTCATGCGTAAGTGACAGAGCCAGAGGTCAATGGCAAAATAAACAAAGAGTATTCGAATCCAGAGAAAGGAACCCTATGCCTAAACAAGTGACATTAGAGCGGTCTATCGCCAACTTTAAAACCAATCCTACCCCTGACAATGCCAAAGTCATGATCGATCTTTTGAAAGAAGGCTTCTTCTATTTGTTGATCCATCCTTCTTTAATGCGGCCGGAAAATGCCCAAAAGCGCCAGGAAATTGAAGAAAAGATGCGCCAAGGCCATGTCGAGCAGCTTCCTTTACTGTTGTTTAACACCGACAGCCAGGCTGGAACCATTCTGCCTGTTTTTACCAATCGCAAAGAAATGCAGAAATTTCCAGAGGTGGCCAAATATGCAGCCATTCAAATCACCTTTCCGCCTTTATTTTTAATGGTTCAAAACCAGCCTAAAATCGATAATCTGCTTCTCAATCCCGAGGGCAACGCCATCGCTTTTAACCGTGAGCAATTTTTGCAGACCTTTGCTATGGCCTCGGCTCAAGTCATGGAAGAAAGCTTTGATGCCGGCACCACAGTCAAATTCCAGCCTGTTGACCAGCTGGATGACAAAAGCCTGCAGGTTTTAAGACAGATGGGCGAGCACTTTTCGGAGGTCGAAGCCCTGTGGGTCGTCTGGCAGATTCTGGAAGATGGTTCGAAGCGCTGGTTTGTGATTGCTGATGTCAAACCTGAATTCCAGCGCAAAGATGGCCACACCCTGATTGCCCAGATGTTCTTGCGAACTTTAAACGATGCTTCCGCAGGTATGATGTATGCGGATAGTGAAGCGGCAAAAGATATTGTCACCACCTTCGAACCCATCTACCGCCGCCGCTAGCATTTTTCCCAAACTTTATCTTTGCCTTCAAAAAAAAGCACCCTTGCCGAGGCAAGGGTTTTTGATTCATGTCGGTCTTAAAAGAAGCGCATGATGTCGTTATAGGTAGAGAAAATCATCAATCCAAACAAGGCTGCAAAGCTTGCCAGGATGACGCCCTGCACAATCCGCATTGGAATCTTGCGCCGGAAGATCCGCTCTAAAAGAGTGATCAGGATTCTTCCGCCATCCAGCGCTGGAATCGGCAGCAGGTTGAAAAATCCAATATTTAAAGAAATCAAAGCACAAAGCGATAAATAAGGAATCAAACCGTAGCTGACGACCTGATCAGTAACTTTGTAAATTCCAATCGGTCCCGATAAGGAATCCAGGCCTTTACCGCCAAGCAGTGTGCCCAGCGAGCGGACAATGGCTTGCGTGCTGCTGACCATTTCATTCCAGCCCTCACCAACTGCTTCAATCAAGTTGATTTTCCTTACCCTGCCTTGAGAAGTAAAGCCCAGAAGATAAACCTGGCTTTCTTCATCGAGTTCAGGCTGCATCTTGACAATAATTGTTTCCCCGCTGCGTTCAATTTCAAACGTGCTGACCCCATGGTTATACTGCATGAACTCCAAGACATCATTTTGTGTTTCTGGTTCCAGCACACTTCCATCTTCGGAAGTCACTTTCACAATGGTATCGCCCGCTTTCAGCCCCGCTTTGGCTGCTGGGGTGTTATCCAGCACTTCATAGACCACGGGAAGCGCATCCTGGCTGATCTGGCCTTGCGCAGCCAGAATCCCGGAGAAGAGCACCCAGGCCAACAGAAAGTTCATCACAACGCCTGCGCCCATGATGATCACCTGCTGCCATGCCGGTTTGTGATTGAGCTTTTCTTGCTCAGGAACATGTTTCAGCCAGTTGTCTTCATCTTCGTCTTCTTCATCGGCAGTCTCGCCCGCCATGGCGACATACCCGCCAATCGGGAAAGCCCGAATGGAAAACAACGTATGCTTTCCTTGGTGCTGCCAAAGCGCCGGGCCCATGCCAAAGGAAAACTCATGGCAATGCACACCGAAAGCTCGAGCTGCAAGGAAATGCCCCGTTTCATGAATCATGATAATGACTCCCAGCATCAGAATAAATGCCAACAATCCAATCACAAAATTCATATGTTCGTTGTTTCCTTTCTAGAGGATAGAGTACAGAATACCAAATAAGAGAAAATTCATCAATAACGAATCGACCCGATCTAAAATTCCACCATGCCCAGGAAGCAGCTGCGAGAAGTCTTTGATCTGGTACGTCCGCTTAAAAGTGGAGAAGCAAAGATCGCCCAGCTCCGCAAATACCGGCGCAAAAATACAGATCAGAAGATTGAGTGCTGCGTTAAGACCGGCTCCATAGAAAAAGCTGAGTCCCCAGGAAAGCAGAAATCCCGCCAGCCAGCCGCCAAAAAAGCCTTCCCAGGTTTTCTTGGGCGAAATGCGTTCAATCATTTTATGCTTGCCCAAAAAGCGGCCGGAGAAATAGGCGCCGGTATCCGAACCATAGGTAGCAAAACAAAGCGTCCATAAGTAGCGGTGTTCTTCGAAAATCAGAATCTGCATGCACAGAAAGCAAAGGCCGATAATCAACAGAAACGACAGCACCGCAAAGCAGTCCTGCTCTTGAAAAGAATCAAAGAAAATCGGCAGACTCCATATGATAACAACCGCTAAAGCAATGTAAGCAAAGACAAGATTTGGAAACTGAATCCAAACCCAGGGCAATCCAAGTAAAAAAGCAGTGACAAAAATCTGGACGCCCATTCCCCATTTCGAATAATTGGGCAGTGCATGGAGCCATTCATACGTACCGCAGGCGACAATCGCCACGCCAAGAGCTTCCAGCCACCAGCCGCCATAAGCGATGGGAAACAAAACCACCAGGACAATCAGAATCGAAGTCAGGATTCTAGTCTTCATCATCCAATCCTCCATACCGGCGATGGCGGTTTTCATATTCCGCCAGGCAGGCATCCAAGGCTGATTCATCAAAATCAGGCCAGGCCGTGGGGGTAAAAACCATTTCCGCATAGGCCAGCTGCCAAAGCAGGAAGTTCGAAATCCGCATTTCGCCGCTGGTTCGAATCATCAAATCGATGTCTTCAGGTACAAACAGATAGTTCGAGAATTCTTCAATTTCCAAGTCATTTTGGCGAAGCCCCGCTGCGACTTCGGCGGCATACTTTTGGATGCCCAGCTGGATTTCCCGCTGGCCGCCATAGTTAATGGCCAGGCACAGTTCCATTCCGGTATTGACGGAAGTCTGGTGAATCGCCTTCATAATGACTTCCTGGGTATTGGGCGGAAACTTTTCCAATTCTCCAGCAAAAGTTACCCGAATATTGTTATCCATCAACTCCTGGATAAACTTGTTAAAAAACATCCCGGGCAGTTTGCATAAGTAGGAAACTTCATCTTCCGGCCGCTTCCAGTTCTCGGTCGAAAATGCATATAAAATCAGCTTTTGGACCCCTTTGCGGTTAGCTTCCAAAGCGACATCACGAACCCGATCGGCGCCTTTTTTATGTCCCATGGTCCGTGGTAAATTACGGGCTTTCGCCCACCGCCCATTGCCATCCATAATAATGGCCATGGTGCGTGGAATTTTTGGCATATGTACTCCTTTCTGCTGCGTGTGCAGCCCCTTCTAATTCTTGCGTATTCACGCGATCACTCATTGCCGGACGGCCGGCTCTTTCAAAGATCTGCACCCGGCCTGTCAAAAGCGGGATGCACATCCTCAAAAAAAAGCCCTTGCGGGCTTTTTGAGTTTAACCTTCCATCAGATCTTTCTCTTTTTTGGCAGCCAGAGTATCCACTTTCTTTACAAATTTATCGGTGAGTTTCTGGCAGGTATCCAGCCATTCCTTCGAAGTGTCTTCCGGAATCTCCTTGTCTTTTTTAATTTTGTCATTCGCATTGCGGCGGATGTTTCTCAGGTTGACTTTGGCTTCGTCCGCATATTTTTTCGCTTCTTTAGCCAGCTGTTTTCGGCGGTCTGTGGTCAAGGGTGGTACATTGATCCGGATACAGTCTGCTTCAGCCTGCGGAGTCAATCCCAGGTTGGCAGCTGAAATGGCATGGTTGATCTGCTTGACCATGGTGCGGTCGTACGGCTTTACCACCAGCTGCGTTCCTTCGAGAACGGAGATTTTTGCCATCTGATTGATTGGCGTCATCTCCCCATAGTAATCGACTTTAACCCGGTCCAGCATGCCGGCGGAAGCCCGGCCGGTACGGATGGTTTTTAAGTTGTTTTCAAAATTCTCAATGGTTTCTTCCATTGCAAGTTCAGCGTTTTCTAAATATTCGCTAGCCATATGATTCTCTCCTTGCTTTTGCTTCTTCACTCTTCTTTTTCGAAGAGGCTCTTTTCGCTTTGAGCTTCTTATTCTTTGGAAATGGTTGTTCCAGCCACTTCGCCGCGAACGGCTTTTTCAATATTGCCCTTTTCATTCATATTGAACACAACAAGATCGATATCATTATCTTTACACATCGAAATGGCGGTTGCATCCATCACCTGAAGATCTTTGTTCAATACATCAAGGTAAGTCAATTTATCAAATTTCTTCGCATCCGGGTTTTTCTTCGGATCTGAGTCATACACCCCATCAACGCCATTTTTTGCCATCAAAATGACATCCGCATCGATTTCACTTGCGCGAAGGGCAGCCGTTGTATCAGTCGAGAAAAACGGATGACCAGTTCCGGCACCGAAAATAACCACCCGGCCTTTTTCAAGATGGCGAAGGGCCCTTCTTAAAATAAAGGGTTCAGCCACTTCCTGCATTTTGACAGCCGTCTGCACGCGGGTATCGACGCCTTCATTTTCAAGGGCATTCTGGACAGCTAAAGCATTGATAACTGTTCCTAACATGCCCATATAATCGGCCTGAGCTCGATTCATGCCCATATCTTGAATTTGTTTGCCGCGGATAAAGTTGCCGCCGCCTACAACAATTGCCAGCTCAACACCGGTTTCCTGGACCTTCTTTAACTCTTGAGCCAGTTCTTTCAGGATGGCGGGATCCAGATTGGAATCTTTTGAAGACAGAGCTTCACCACTCAGCTTCAACAAAACGCGTTTATACATTGGTTTATCGTTCCTTTTCATTCCAACCTATTATACATGAGCACTTGCTCAAAAAAAAGAAACGCTCTTACAGCCATCCACTTTTCAGGATTGAAATTTTGCCTTATCTTCGACTTATCCTGCTGCTTGCTTCCACATCAAGCAAAATGGTCTCAGATTGCTTGCAAACCATGAGTTCTGCCGGAGGCAAAGAGCTTTTCTCGTTTTTCCAGGCATCAGACCTGCGCCAATACCGCATTAAAAAAGCCTGGTCTTTCCAAAAGAAGACCAGGCCGATGAACCGCCTGCCGCCAGGACGTTATCCTCCAGGAGGTTATTGGGCAGCAGATTCGGTTGTCGCTGCAGAACTGGCTGCTGAGGTAGCCGCAGAAGATTCACTAGACAAGGATGTTTTGATTTCTTCTTGGTTCACTTCAACATCTTCCACTACCGAAGAAGCAGCCGAGGAAGTTGAAGAGGCTGTAGAATTGGAAGAGCAGCCAGCAAAGCCAAACATCATAGCAGCCATCAAAGCAGCACTGAGCATTTTATTCATCTTCATTTTGATCTCTCCTCATGAATCGGAACGGATTCATTCAACGTCTAGCAGTATAGGCCGGCGGCTCTAAAACGGTCAAAGTTTATGCATTGATTCCATACCTAAAGAATATGGAAGCAATTACATCGTAAAAGTTTAGTTCATTTATGACAGCAGCTGTACAAAAGCCTTTCATCCCTGAAAGCTGCCGAGTGAACGCTTATTTTGTTTCTTCTGCAGCCACTCTCTCATCTTCTTGAATCCATTGGGATGGACTTGTTCTTTTTAAAGCAGCATTTGGATTCTTATCTTTTCCGGTTAAGGAATCCACTTCCAAAATCAAGCAGCAGGTTTTGGAAATTGCCGAATCGCTATAGGGCATGAGCTGGCCATAATAGTGGACCATGATCGCATCTAAAATAGCCCGTTTCTCTCTAGGCTTGGCCATCCTCATCCGGCCAAAGCCTGTCACGCTTTTGGAACGCATCGTGCACATCTTTCGATCGGCATTGTATTCAAGTTCTTCCGCAGTATGGATTTCAAAGCAGACATTTGGATTTTTGGCAATTAGATCCAGCTTTTTGCCTTCTTTGGCGCAATGAAAAAACAGCCGGATTTTATCCTCGCTCTCGTCAACTGCATAGTTCATGACCACCAGATAAGGATAAGGTTCGTCATGGATCGCAATGTGGCAGACTTCTCCAGCTTCTAAAATCTCCCGAATGGCCTGGGGATCTTTAATTTCAAGCTTTTTCTTTCTCATCAAATCTTTCCTTTCTCAATCTTTATACGATTTTGTTTCAGGCCCCTGCCTGAAAGCTTTTTTCAATTGGATTTATTCTATCGGCTGCCAAGTTTTTAAAAGATAGAACTACTCAATTTCCTGCTGCTATCATTATTGTACAAAAAAGTCGTAAACCTATCGCCTGGTCGATTGGAATCTGTTGTTTTTGGTTTTTTCTTCATCTGGATTCTTTCCAGGCAATTTGCACCAATCTTGTAAACAAAAGTTAAGCCGCATTTTAATCGCCCTTGATCTTCTTTTGTGATAAGGTTTATCCTTGAGTTACCTGATCCCGAGGCCATTGCAGGCGGCCGAAGGATCTTTTTTTCTGTCTGCAAAAAATGAGGCCCTGCCCGAGTGTGGGTGAATGCATATCAATCCGTATCTGGCTACAGACAATTCTCTTCCATTAACGGCTTACAGAATCGTTTTAGGAATAGTCACTAAATAACTTGATTATTTATTGGGATAAATAACATAGTTCCATTGCCCTAATTCGTCACACTCGGACATGTTAATTGTCTCGATTTGCTCATCTGTCAATTTGATTTGCACAGGGTACTTTGCCGAATCAAAATCACAATGAACGGTTAATCCTTTTTTGGTTTTTGTTGAGCCAATCAAATTGAT
>JADGIS010000129.1 GCA_015233825.1 Erysipelotrichaceae bacterium RD49 | reverse complement strand
ATCAAGACTGTAAGGCGACAGGCTTTTGGCTATCATGACGATGGATATTTTTTCCTGAAGATAATCGATGCGTCATACAATACGACAGTCAAGAATCCCAAATCCCACCGGATTTTTCAGTGAGCCGTTTAAATTCAGATACGCAAAGCTTGCAGCCAGGATCTTTCGCTGCACATTCTACGCCGATCGCTTCGCTTAAAGATGCTTTGCAGCAGGTGGATGAAAAGGAAGTGGAAGCCATTCTGGATTCGATGAGCCTGGAAGAAAAATGCGCGCAGATGTTTATTGTGGAGCTTGAAAGCTTGGCTATTTCAGACCAGGCTGCAAATCCAGAGTTTACAGTGACCGAGTATTCACAAATCGCAAATGGCCAGCAAAATTATCCTGCCGGCGGGATTATCCTCTTTGCCAAAAACCTCAAAGATACCGAGCAGACTCGAAATCTGTTGGCGCAAATCAACCAGTCTTCACTCAACCGGATCGGTCTGCCGGCTTTTCTGGGTGTTGACGAAGAGGGCGGCGAAGTTGCCCGTGTGGCCAACAGCCAGATTCTTGGACCGATTCAAACCAAGAGTGCCCAAGAGATTGCTGATACTGGAAGTGTGGATGCAGCTCTTGCACAAGGAAAACAAATTGGGGCGTACCTGCGTGAACTGGGATTCAATCTGGATTTTGCTCCTGTCGCTGATGTTTTAACCAATTCCAGCAACCCTGTCATGCAGGGAAGAACCTTTGGAAACGACCCCAATCAAGCGGCCAGCCTGGCCCTGGCTTTTGCCAATGGCTTATTAGACGAAGACGTGCTGCCAGTTTTTAAGCATTTTCCAGGACATGGAGATACAGCCCAGGATTCCCATGCGGGATATACCTATTCGAATAAAACACTGGATGAATTGCAAAGCTGTGAATTGATTCCATTTCAATCAGCTATAGACCAAAAGATGCCTTTGATCATGGCCTCCCATATCTCGCTGCCTGATGTCACTGGGTCAAAACTTCCCGCATCGCTTTCACCGGATTTGGTCACTGGTGTTTTACGCGATCGGATGGGCTTTCAAGGTTTAGTCGTGACAGATTCGATGCAGATGAGCGCGATATCCGACTATTATTCTTCCTCCGATGCGATTGGCGGTGCTATTTCGGCTGGTGTAGATCTGATCTTGATGCCGGCAGATTTCCAAGTTGATTATCAAATCTTGATCGAAAAGGTTAAAACTGGCCAAATTCGTGAAGAGCGGATCGATGAATCGGTTCGCCGTATTTTACGAGTGAAGCTTGCTCTTCGCCAAGTACAGGACAAATTGCAATAAACCTGGTTTCGAAGGAAAAAAGCCAAACCGGACCTTAGAGAAACCAGAAAACCTATAAAACCTATAAAACGCCAGCCCATTTCGGACTGGCGTTTTCGTTTTGAATCTTGTTTGGAATGGTGGGGAAGCTCAAACAAGATTCAAAAGCAGAGGAATCGATCAATACTCGTAAGCAGGCTTTGGAATCAGGGAGATTATCCAGTCCCCATCAACAATATCATGCGTTTTCAGCTCTTCGAGCTGGATTTTTTTTGAGAATACGCTTTTTCTATTTTGATCAAAGGCTTCAATCTCTATGGTAGAGCCGGGTATGAGTTCATTAAAGGTAACAATTTCTCCTGGCTGGAGAAGGGAACCGCCTGCATAACTCATCCCCTCTCCCCGCGGCCCCGAATTGGCTTCAATCGCGGCTACATCTTTGCTGCCGATTTTCACTTGAATGCGATTCATGACCTGGTCACGGTTGAATGCTGCGAGAACTTCATCTGTTTGATTGTTGATGAATTCAATCGTTCCTAAGTTTTCGATCGCACTAAAAGCAAAGATCGCACAATTTTCCAGTAAAGAAGGCTGCATGGAAAGAGGACCAGGAAGATCAAAATAAAGGCTCATTCCATAAGGTTCAACGTCCGTTTGCATTGAACAAGAGACTCGAGTCCAATCGGGTGGATAGGGCAGAGCGTTCAAAACTTTGCCAACTGCACTGACATTTCCAACATAGGGGGTCTTCACCTGGTCAATCGCTTGGTACACTTCAACAATCGAGGCGCCATCAACATCGAGTTCCACTTCATTTTGGTCTTCTGGATCTCCCGGTTTTACGCGCTGCACCCACAGACGGAAATCGCTGGTTACATCGGATAGGGTCATGGAATGGCCGCTATCAAGCTGGATGATCTGGCCGATGGGCCTGTTGTTCTCCAAGGATACCGCTTGAATTTTTAACTCTGGCGTAACAGATGAAGATTGGATCCTGATCGTCTTATCTTCAGGCTTTAAAATCAGCGAGGAATACCACGTCGATGTATCGCTCATCGCCATCAGGACTTTTGTGGAAGGGCGTGAGTCAGGTACCCCCAGACAACCAGCCAGACCCATAGACAGGACAATTGCTCCAATCCATCCGGTTTTCGTCAGTTTTTGCGGGGTATGGATCAGGGAGATCCGCTCTTTAAGGCCGAGATTTCCAAAGCAGGGAACCAGAAGGAGAAAGCGGCGTTTGGCTGGTAAGGAGCATTGAACCAAGGCTTTGGCATAGTCGACTTTTTGGCAGGCATCCATATCCCGAATTGCCTTTTCATCACAGGCTTTTTCAATTTCTTTGTTAAAGCTGCTATAGGCCAACCACAAAATTGGATTGAACCAATAAATGGCAAGCAGGAAATATGAGATTGCTTTCCATAACGGATCCAAACGTTGGATATGGGCGATTTCATGCGCTTGAATGCTGTCGTACGTACTGGAATCAGCCGAACTTGGAATCATGATTTTCCATTGGAAAAGTCCCCAGACAAAGGGATCTTCAATTTGATCAGCGATCCAGATTCGATCCGTATAACGAATCGCTGTGGCCAGTCGTTTTTGCAGCTGAATCCACCGAATGAGACCATAGCCCAATGTTAAAGCCATGCCACCCAGCCAGATCCAGCCAAACAAATCGAAAGATGGGCTGGAAGAAACAGCTGATAAGTCGGATGCCGAAAGCTGGCTGGCAGGATTGGCAACGGCATTGGTATCGAGCTTGCTTCCATCTTCTGAAGAAGAATCAGCGGGATGATCATTCAGATTGGTCAGGTTAATCTCATTGGTTTGGACGCGATTGAACTCAATCCATGAATAAGGCGCATGAAAGGGGAGGGTATATGACCAAGAGTAGGGAATGACAAGCCGCAGGGCGAGCAAACCATACAACAAAACTTTGATGCGGGCTGGTGTTTTGCGAAAGATTTTGCCAAAGACCCAAATAGCCAGATACATTACAGATCCAATCAAGGAGAGAAGAACGACATTGTTCCATAAACTGGTGATCATTTCGAATTCTCCTTTCGGATTTCATCAATCATTTTTTGGAGTTCATCCACATCATCACGAGAAAGATGAACTTTGCGCGTAAAAGCGGCTAGAAACGAAGGGACAGAATTGGAAAACTTCTTTTCCATCAGGTTTTCAATTTCTTCTTCCTGCGCTTTCTGGCGGCTGATCAGGGCTCGAACCTGCCTGCCTTCAATCTGAACGGCCTCTTTTTTGACCAGCCGCTTAATCACGGTATAAGTCGTTGTCCGTTTCCAGCCGAGCTTTTCTTGACAGCGGGCAGCCAGTTCAGGCTGCGAACAAGGCTCTATATCCCATAAAATCTGCAAAAACTGGAACTCGCTTTCGTTGACTCGAATATGTTCCATTCAAATCTCCTTTCTGTCTACAATTGTAAACTTCATACTCATATTCTACGTTTGTAGACATAGAATGCAATTCGTTTTTCTTACACGTCCTTACAAACTGGAAAGAATGGCTTTATTGACTGGAAACCGCACAAAGAAAAACCCGCAAATCATTCGTTTAAAGAGCCGAAAGGACTGCGGGAGAGGAATTGCAAGCTGGAAACAGCAGCCGCAATTCCATTGCGTTTTAAAGCTGAAGACAGAAAGATGAAAAAGATAGCGGGAATAATCGGTTAGAACAAGTAAGACAGGCGCAGCTGAGTCTAGGCAGGCTGCCCGTCTTCAAGCAGTCGATAAGTCACCATAGTCGGCTTGCCGGTCCAAGGATCTTTTTCAATATAGGCATCCAAGTTGAAGACGTTTTTCAGCATCTCCTTGGTCATAATCTTGTCGACACTGCCTTCGTAGCAGATCTGGCCATCTTTCATGGCTACCAGATAATCCGAAAATCTGGCAGCCAGATTCAGATCATGGATGACCAGGGCAATTGTTTTATGGGCTTGGCGATTGAGTTTTTCCAACAGCTGCAAAACTTCTAACTGGTGGGCCATATCCAAATAAGTCGTTGGCTCATCCAGCAAAATGATCGGTGTATCCTGGGCTAGAGCCATCGCAATCCACGCTCTCTGGCGCTGGCCGCCTGAAAGCTGGTCGACACTGCGCTCGGCTAAAGAATCGACTCTTGTTTCTTTCATGGCCCAATCAATGATTTTACGGTCTTGCTCTTTAAGAGCTCCAAAGCCTTTTTGGTAGGGATAGCGGCCAAAACCGACCAGTTCTTTGACGCTCAACCCCGCAGGCGCTTGCGGACCTTGCGGCAGCAAAGCCAGCTTGCGGGCGATTTCTTTGGTCGGAATGTCTTTCATTTCCTGGCCTTCTAACAGCACAGTTCCGGACTGGACCGGGATGATTCTGGCCAGCCCTTTTAATAAGGTCGATTTACCGCAGCCATTGGGCCCAATGATACTCGTGATCTTGCCTTCAGGGATTCTGACATTCATTTCAGGAATGATGGTCTTGCCCGAGTAGCCAAGTTTCAGGTGGATTCCCTCCATGGCAAGATGGGTAGAATTGGAAGATTTATCTTGCATTTCACTTCTCCTTTACAAGCAGATAGAGAAAATACGGAGCGCCAATGACAGCAGCGGTAATTCCGACAGGCATTTCATACGGCAAGAACCAAGTCCGGCTGATGATATCTGCATACACCAGTAAAACACCGCCCACCAATGCGCTCACTGGCAGCAGGTGGACATAGTTTGGACCGGCCAGGCGGCGTGAGAGATGAGGGGCAACCAGGCCAATGAAACTCAGTCCGCCGCCAATGCTGCAGCAAAATGCACTTAATGCCACAGCACAGACCAATAAAAGCTTAGATTCGCGATTGACATCAATGCCAATTCCAATAGCGGTATCGTGGCCAAGCATCAAACCATTGAGGGTGCGCGAGCGGTAGTAGACAAACCAGCCCAGCACGCTGATGCCAACCAAAAGCATGATGACGTTGGGCCAGTCGGCACCCCAGATATTGCCGGCGATCCAGTTCTGGACAAATGCATATTGGGAATCCGGCATGCGCAGCATCAGAATCGTCGTCAAAGCAGTAATCGCCAGGGAAATGGCTACACCCATTAAAAGCATGCGTTTGGGATGGACTTTGCCATGCCAGTAGGCCAGCCGGTATTCCATCCAAAAGGTCAGTCCGGAGCCGATGAAAGCCAGAATTGGCATCATCAAGGAATAATTCGTATTGCCGCCCTGGAAAAAGACGATGAAGATCGCAATGGCCAGCCCGGCACCAGCATTGATGCCTAAAATTCCCGGCTCAGCCATATCATTGCGGGTGACGCCTTGCAAAACAGCACCTGAAAGCGATAAGCCGATGCCTACCAGAATGCTGCCTAAAACACGTGGCAGACGCAGGTTAAGCAAAATCGGATTGCCCGTAAACAACTCCCAGATTGAAATCTGGGCATAGCCGGCATTCAGATCGACCAGAAGTCCAGCAATCAGTAAAACCGACAAGATCGAAATGAGAAGCACATCTTTTTTACGCATCCTGATCGGCTCCTTCCTTGCGGCAGATCGCAATAAAGACCGGCACACCAATGATTGCAAAAATCAGTCCAATCGGTGTTTCTGTTGGTGCACTGATCGTTCGCGCAATCAAGTCTGCTGCCAGCATCAAGGCACTGCCAAGCACCATGGAGCAGGGAATGACAGCCTCATATTTGCTGCCGACAAAGGGACGGACAAGATGAGGAACCAATAAGCCGACAAAACCAACCGGACCGGCTAAGGCTACACTGGTTCCAGACAAAAGCAAAACCGTAAGCAGGCAGGCCATCTTGGATCGAAACAGATCAATCCCAAGTCCCTGGGCTGCTTCATCACCCAAAGACAAAATCGATACTTTCTTTGAAAGCAGGATGCCGGCCAGTATCGCGATGATCATGATTGGCCCGGCAATTTTAAGCTGTTCCATGCGGATTGCTGCTGTTCCTCCAGCCGTCCAGAAGGTCAAAGTCTGGCCGGTATTGGTCAAAATCGAGATGCCCTGTGTCAAAGCAGTCAGAAACATGCTGACGGCAAGACCGGCCAAAACAAGCCTTGCGGCATCCAGTTTGCGCCGCTTGAGCAGCAGCAGTCCGAATACAAGAAAAATAGCCATGGCCGCACCTAAAAAAGAAGCCAGAATGGTAAACCCAAAGCTGACGTTGGTCAAAAACGCCAGACACATCGCCAGACCAAACGAGGCACCGGCATTAATGCCAAGAATACCCGAATCAGCCAATGGATTGCGGGTAATGCCCTGCATCATGGCACCTGCTCCAGCAAGCCCTGCGCCGACCAGAATATCACCGATCGTGCGGGGCAGCCTGAGCTCGAGAACTGCAATTTGCTGGTGGTCGGTCATATCCCCTAAAAAGAAGGCCATCAGCACTTTTTGCCAGGAGATATTCGTACTTCCCAGAAATATAGAAAGAATCGCAGTGAAAATCACTGCGATGATTGAGACCACCAGAAAGAAGATTGTTTTCTTCGTGCTGGTTTGCATATCTTTAATTCTCCTTGAATTTTTCGAAGAATTCGATGAACAGATCGGCCTGCTTATTTAAGGTAATTGGATCCCGATGCATGAAAGCAACCTGTTCGTATGGGAGTGTTCTGCCTTCTTGAACGGCAGGAAGTGCATTCCACATATTGGAAGAAGTGACAAAGGCAGGATCCGTACCATCCAGAACACCATATAAGATAAAGTCGCCAGCATATTCAGGCAGTGCTTCTAAGGAAATGGTCTTATAGGTTTCATCGCCATCGACCATGGTGGTTTGGATAGCTTCAGGCGCTTTTAATCCCCACATGTTATATAAAATCGTTCCACCGCGGGCAAAGTGCGAACCCATGGTGTAGATTTCCTGCGGCCACATTTCCAGAATGGAAACGGTGCGGCCATTGACGATGGATTGAATTTCATCTTTTTTGGAATTTACCTTTTCATTGAAGGCATTGATGTATTCTTCAGCAGCTTCGGATTTGCCAACCAGATCGGCAATATACCGGAAAGTTTCTTCATCCGAGCGTTTGCCATCCTGGATATAGACGGTTGGTGCGATCTTGGAATATTTATCGTAGTCTGCTTCTGTGATCGTCACGATTAAATCAGGCTTGGCGGCTGTAATCTGTTCTAAGGAGGTTTCAGCCGAAGTGATATTCATTGGTTCGATGCCTTCAATCATGCCTTGAAGATAGGGGTTGTTCAAAGCGTAAGGGGATGCGATGATCGGCTTGACATCGACGGCCAGAAATTCACCTAAATAATAGTCACTGACGATTTTGGTGGGATTAACGGGGATTTCTACTTCACCTTTATCCGTTTCGACAGTCCGCATCTGCATACTGCTGGTGTCATTGGATTGGCATCCAACCAAAGTGAAAGCCAGCATTAAAGCCATCAACAAAGCTGCCAGGCGCATCAGCCAGCCATTTTGTCTTTGAATTTGTGTCATGTTTCTGTTCCTTTCTGTATAGACGTTGAGCTAGGTTAGTATAAACTAACTAATTGCACTTTGTCAGGTCTTTATTCTGTAAATTACTCCCAGGTCTAACACAAAATTGCGTATAGGCCCCCCTCCCCACAATTTCCGCGTTTCTAGGCGCCTAATTCTGGGCTGGTTTTTGTAGAGTGTTTCTGTATAATGCTATTGAGCTCGCGGGTAATTTCTTCTTGGTCTTTACCCTGTGCAATCAGTTCTGAAACTGCATGATCGAGCTTGCTAATAGACTT
>JADGIS010000128.1 GCA_015233825.1 Erysipelotrichaceae bacterium RD49 | reverse complement strand
TAGCATTATACAGAAACACTCTACAAAAACCAGCCCAGAATTAGGCGCCTAGAAACGCCGAAATTGTGGGGAGGGGGGCCTATACGCAATTTTGTGTTAGACCTGGGAGTAATTTACAGAATAAAAACGGGACTGGCTGCTGGTTCCGGATCCAAGATTTGAAGCTGAAAGACTTTTGGGGATTTATGAAGACAAGCTCAACCGGCTCGAAGCTTTTGAACTTTCTCCAGGCAGGATGACTTTCCTTTGCGGAAATAAAAAAAGCCTGGAACGTACGGCGATCATGTTTGGTGCGCTTTGGCCGGATGCAATGGTCTTTTCCATGCGTTCGCCAGAATGGCTGAACCAAAATAAAATCTTGGATCAAGCTTTACGTCCTTGCCTCGATCAAAGCCAAGCTGCCCTGTGGCAATTGGAAAACAGCAATGAACCGCTCTTAGTTGTGGTTGAACTGACAGTCGAAACTTCAAAGCCATTGATTGAAATGCTCTGTTCAAAACCTAACATCACTTTGCTGCTCCTTTGCGAACGAATCGAATTTCGGCAGGAAAAGATCCTGATGCTGGCCGACTATCGAATGGCTGTCGGCCTGGAGAGCCGGGATCAATGTGCCCTGCTTTTTGAAGGAAAGCTTCCCCATCCAGAACCGCCTCCCATTTTGCATCTGCTTGATCATGGCAGGCTGCGCAGATTGGTTCTAGGAAACCGGTATCCAGATCAGATCCGGTCTCGAAGGCCGCTTCGGTTTCAAAGCGTAATTAGGTTGGCTCAACCAGAAGATTTGTTTAAAAAGGCGCTGCCCAACTTGATCTGCGTTGAGACAGCCAGTCAAAAACCCTGTCAGCTGGAAAACCAAACGCTGACGATAGCCTGGTCGAGTGTCAGCGGCAGGCAGCCGGCTTACGATTTAGCCGGTCGTTTACAAATGGAGGATCCCTTGTTGAGGGTCAGTCAAGAGCCAGCTGTTGGCAAAATTTGCCTGCTTGATTTAAGCAATGTGGCTGATGCTACTCAAGCCTTAAGCCAAGCTGCCAAAGCAGGTGACATTTTGTTTATTGGTAAGGGGTTAAGCAACTATTCCTATATGCTTCAAATTACATTGCCAATAGAGATCTTTGGAACGGCCATTCTCATACGCAAGGGATTAACGATGGATGTTTTGCCAGCTGGATTGGCAGATGAAAATGGAGGCTAAACGGATAAACCATTGAACGTATACCGATATAAATAGATAAAACATTATATATAAAGTTCATATTGAAAGGTGGGATTCGATGATTGTCACATTTTACATCCTTGCTTCGGGTTTGCGTCATCTTGTTCAAATTACCAACCCGGCAAAGATGTCCCTCAATCATTTGGCAGAACTTTGCCAAACCAAATGGAATCTGAATGGGACTCCAGTATTTTTCTCGCTTGCTGTCGGGAATTTTCTTGATGAGAATACGCCGCTTTCGAAGCTGGATCTGGCTGAAGGCGATACGGTTGTCATCGCCCCGATTCAAGCAGAACTGATCTAAAACGTATTTTCATTCACAACTCAATTCAAAACTCAGAAAGGATATTCCATGCGAATTCAAGCAAACTATAACGAGATCCGGTCGACCGGGACCAATATGCAAAGACAATCAGGAGAATATGAATCTCTTATGTCGCAAATGCTCTCAAGAATGAATGAACTGCAGTCTGTCTGGCAGGGGTCTGATTCACAGGCTTTCATCACTCAGCTCGAAGCCTTACGCCCTAAAATGCTGCAGCTCAAAAGTGCCATTGATGCGTATGCCAATCTGTTGATCAGTGATGCCAATGCCTATCAAGAACTTCAAGAAAACCGAACCGCCAATGCTCGGATGCTCTAAGAATCATTCCTGCTAAATTACCAAAAAGATTCAAGCCAAAAACGGTTTCATAGTGGCTGAAAATAAATCCATCTTCACTCAACAGATGATCTATAGCCAATCCAGACAATTTCCAAATTTAAAGTATCGATCCAATGATCGAACCAATACTCTGGATTCCAAGCGAATGCCAGCTCAGTCAGCGAAGACACGTTTGAATCCACGAAGCGCAATGACCGATGGGTTCGGCTTTGAAAACGGATGCTTGTTCTAAAGAATCCAATGGCTGAACTTACTTATTGTCAAATTCAAAACGATCCAGTGATCCTGGATCCAGAAAGGACTCACCATGGAAGGTGTATTCATTACCAGCGATATGCTCGATACCACAAGCGGACAAGTAACTGCCCTCAAAACCCAGATGGAAACCCTGTTTGAACAGATCAAACAATGTATCCGTTCCATGTCAGCATTCTGGGACTCCCCAGCTTCAAAGGCAGCACTCAATCAGTTTGAGACCTTAGCGCCTGTTTTTCCCAAATACATTCAGCTGGTCGAAAACTATTGCACGTATCTGAGCCAGACGGCAACTGCTTACCGTGAAAATGAAACTGCTCTTGGAGCAGGTGCATGAGCACTGCCTACTACTCATCGCTTTCTGCGGGTCTGAGCCGACTAGCCAGTTCCTTGCCAGACTGGCTAGAAAGCGAAGAAAGAGCCGCAATCAATTCTGCGATCTCGCAGATTCGCTCCTGGATCGCAGAGCAGATCCGCGAGATCAGGGAGATTGAGGATGCAGCTCGACACAGAAACATGTAAACAAATTGCAAGTGCGATTTCGGGATTGAAAGGTTCGGTTTCCTATGGATATCCATCTCTGCAAGCCCGCCATGCTCAGATTCAAGCCAAATTAGATGCCCTGGAGTCCTTCTTTCGCAAATTGGCTGAACTGGGCGAAAATAATGAAAACAAACTCAGTTCCACCCAGAAGATTCATGTAGCCAATCAGCCGGGACTGGTCTATAACGGGGCTTATACCGGATCAGTTTCTGGATTGGCTTCCGGCCGGACAGCCAGTGCAATTGGAGCAGCCAGCTATGCAGTGGGAGCAGCCAGCGCAGCCTATAAAAATGATTACATCTCCGCCTATGGCGCGGTTTCAGCTTTAGAAGCCAATGCCCAGGGCAAGGCATATTTGCGCCTAGTCAAAGACAAAAAGTTTGACCCCAAACTGGATGTAGAAGCTTCAGCCAATGCCCACCTGGCGGGTATTGAAGGCAAAGCGAAGATTGGCAACGACCTGATCAATGCCGAAGTTGGAGCAGCCGCGGAAATTGGAGCTGTTTATGGTCAGGCACAGGCAACCTTCTCTAAAGATGAGCAAGTCATTAATGCCCAAGTTGGAGCTGCAGCAGCACGCGGCGAATGCTCACTTGCTTTTGAACTGGCCGACGCTAAAGTGACAGTTGGTTTAAGCGGATCCGTGGGCAGCGTCGAAGCTGGTTTTCGCTATGCGAATGAACCAGGCCATTGGGAAATCAGCACCAATGGAGCTTTATTTGCGGGCGGCGGCGTTCGCATTCAGGTTGAATACTAAGTCTGATAGCCTTAAAAGATCTCATCCGATACCCGTCAGTATCGGGGGAGCAGGCCGTCTGTCAGCGGTCTTAGATCTTGCTGCCCGTTTTCCAATGAAAAAATGGTGCAGGGAATGGCTAAATACAAGTTTCAAGGAAATCTCTTTGAGGCATTGGAAATAAAATTGTTTTAAATATTCAGATCCAGACAGATCCTTGTTGTCTGTCTGGCTTCTGGATTAGAAAGAGAAAATATGCAAAAAGAAATTCTGCCGCTTGGTAGTGTGGTGACTTTAAAAGACGGCGGCAAACGCTTAATGGTTGTTGGAAGACTTCAAAAACATTTGGCGTCTGGTAAAGTTTATGATTATTCAGCCGTCTTGTGGCCGGAAGGAATGATTGATTCCGATCGAACCTATTTATTCGATCACGAAGATATTGGACAGATCTGGTTTATTGGTCTGCAGGATCAAGAGGAGTTTGCGTTTCGCAGCCAGCTCGACTGGTACGAAACACAGCTTCTCCAAAATGAGCAGGAATTAGTCTAAGTATAGGTTGAAATATAACGATATTTTCCAATTCCCGCATGGCTGGCAGTACAATATCACCAGAGTAGACAAAAACAGTTTTTGCTTTTAACTCATGAGAAAATCATAGTCGGTTTTGAATCATTTCACTCGGTTTGAAGCAGAAAGCTTCGTATTGTCTGTTTTCAACTTTTGAAGAAAGGAGGGACACTTGAACAAGCATAAGTTTTCAGTGTTCAAGTGGAAAAGTATATGCTGCTTTTTTCAACGATTCTGCCGGCTCGTGCAGATTTAAAACCCGAAGAGTTTTATCAGACGATGATCGCCTGGAACAATAAAAGTCAGGATCAGAATCGAATTCGCGATATAGACTGGAATGGGGAGATGATCGCTCAGTATCGTCAAGACAACCTGTCCCTGGAATTTGATTGTCTCGAAGAGGAAAGCCTGTACGCAGCAAGATTTTTAAAAACAGATGGGGGAATCAATTGGCGCACTGATGCAATTCTGTTTGGCAGTTCGCATCAAATCCTGATTCAGCTCGATCGAACCTACTCGGAAGATGCAGCCAATCTCAATCAGGAGTTTTCAACACCAAGATTGATCAGTGTAATGATTGACAATAATTTGTTCGCCCAACAGGATGTGATGCCTTACAGCTCGCAGCCTTGGCTTTTGAATGAATCAGACCAGCCGCTGTTAGAGAAAATATTCTTTGGCGATCACTACCAAAGCATACCGGTTGTCTTGATCACGGGCGATATCCAAGGCAATCTTCCGGTCAATGCAGCTAACCTTGCCTGGCGGCTGAAAGGTACAGCCCATGTTCTGGTATTAAAAGAGGATCTCAGCGGGCCGCAGATTTTAGCCGCTCAAGATCCTTGGTGGACGCATGGCTATGGAACAAAAATCGACAAACGTTTCCAGGTTAGCGTAACCTATCCAAACCGGGAAGAGACCACCGAATTTTTCTTTCCCCACGATTATCAGGACCGCCAGGAACTTCAAAATGCGATCTGCTCACGGATCTTCCAATACAATCTACAGCTAGAAAATGGCAATCTTCCGGCCTGGATGGTATTAAAAGCGCGTAAAATTGAGCACCAGGCCAATGAAGAAACAAGACAGTACCAAGCTGAAAAAGAAGGAATGGATGAGATGTTTACCATTCTCAATGATGATGTAAACTCTTTGTCCAGCCAGATTCAGGAACTTCAGCAGGAAAACCAGGCAATGCTGATGTCGATCAAAACCGGCGGCAGTAAGAAAGGAACGGGAAGTCTGCTGAATGTTGGTGAAGAGACAGAGTTGTATCCTGGTGAAATGAGCGACTATGTCCTGGACGCCATTCGCCAGGCTTTGAATACCTCCAAGCCCGATGGCCGAAAGGCTGCTATCTATCAGGATTTACTTAAGGCCAATCAGCAGACTGGAGAAATCGAAAAGCGTACAGCTTTGATTAAAAACGCAATTTTACCAGGGGAATCCTTGGATAAACAGATGGGAGAGCTCAAAGATGCCGGCTTTACTCTGACAAGCGATCATAAGCACTACAAGCTGATATATGGCAATGATCCCCGCTATACCTTTGTATTTGGAAAGACACCCTCAGATTATCGGGCAGCTAAAAATAATGTCTCCATTATTCTATCCAAGCTTTTCAAATAAGTGACTGCTTGGTCTGTTCCCTTTTTTACATCTTTACTTGCCCTGCCTGCAAAAAAGACCGCCCATCGATCTGATCTTGGAAATCAGATCGATGGGCGGTTATTTGGTCATGGAGCCTGGTGGACTAGTTAGCGGAGCTGTCTTCTTTGGCAGCTTCAGCCAAGTCCGGGCGGGTAACCAGATACTCTGGATTTGTGGCTTTGTAGTAGTCAAAGAGGAACTGGTCATGGACTTCGAAGTTATACTTTTTCAGGTAGTAAACCTGGCAGTCAGACTGAATGGTCTGGTTGCTGGAAAGGGCAGAGATAATCTTTTTTAAGTTGGCATCATAATCCGTTGAGATTACGGAAGCCACGTAATATTCCTTATCGTCTGTCGAAGTATCATTGGTAAAAACCTGGTCCAGTACCCCTTCTTTGGTAGCGTCCTGAATGGCATTCAATAACGTTGTCGGCAGAGTCGTATCGGCGGTCGATACGATCTGTTCGACACCATTGTAGCTGGCGCCTTGAGCGGCATAAGTCGCACCGACTTTACCAGGGTTGGTACCATTTTTTAATTCTTCCAACGCTTTGTTGGCATTGTCTTCCGAATCGGTCTGGATGATCACAGCCAGGACAGGATCAAAGTTCTGGATGATTTCATCTTTGGCATCCGTGAAGTATTTTTCCTGCAGACGGACGGACTGCACACCAGGAACCAGAGCGCGGTCGCGATAGTCTTCAAGGCTTTCAAAGCCGATCGATTTGATCTGGTCTTCGAAGCCCTCTCCAGATGCGTAGTCGTCCAACTGCTGCTGGGCTTCCTGGATGACATCTTCAGGACGGCCGATTTCTTTGTCATAGATCAAGCGGTTGGTTAAAGTGATCGCCATGGAAGGGCCATAGGAATCTTTAACTAAGGTATATTCGGTTCCCTTGGTGATTTTTTTATCTCCAATGGTCATGAGAACTTCCGAACTGTCAGGAATTGTAGTTTCGCCTGTCGAGCAGCCGGCTAAAAGCAAGCCGACAGCGCTAAGCGCAAATGCTTTTTTTAAATTCATACTATTTGCCCTCCTGAGTGGATTCAGAAGAAGCAGCCGAAGACTGTGTCGATTCACTTGCTTCGGTATCCGCTTTGGATTCAGTGGAAGTCTTATCAGCTTCTTCCTGTTTATCCGAAGTATTTAAAGCCAGAATAGAAGGATCAAGCTGGCTGGTCTGCTGGTTGATGTAATCATCGACCTGCTTTTTGATGTCATCGTTAGCAAAAGAGACTTCAAGTTTCTGGCCTGCGTTTTGGATAATGAATGCTTCCAAACCATTGGCTTTGGAGATGATGGTGTTGACTAAAGTCGTCTTGGCTGTTTCATCATCAGAGTTGAGGATCTTTTCTGGATCGGTTTCATCCACATGCACTTTATAAAGAACAGTGGTTGTCGAACCGGATGGCTGTACAGTGATCCAATCGCTGGTTTCACCCGTTTTGAGATCGAGTGCTTTTTCCAAAACAGCTTTGTCAAGCTGTGTATTGGAAGAATCTACATAGCCAAAGAAACCATTTTTGTTTTTGGTCGTTTCATCTTCGGAGAACTCAGCCGCAACTTCGCCAAAGGATTTTCCTTCATCCAAAGCTTTCTGGATTTCATCCTGTTTGGCTTTGGCTTCATCTGAAAGGTTTTCAGCATCTTCAACGTTCATCGTCAGAACGGATACAGTGCGGGCTCCTTCAGGAATATAGGAAGTAAGCAGATTGATGTGTTCGCGGATAAAGTTGCCATCGAGAACCTGAATCTTGGCAGCAACCTTGCTGTAGTTACTGATTGCATCCGAACCAGAGAAGCCCATGCTGGCTAACTGACTCATAATTGATGCTCTGGTTTTACCTGTGGCATCGGCCTTGATGTTGGATTCCAGGTTGCGGGCCATTGTTTTGGCCTGGTCTTCGATTTCAGAATCGTTTGGAACGCTCTGCTCCGTAACGGCATTGCGATATAAGCTGAACAGGACACCAGGTTCGGCAACAGTGGAGTTTTCCAGCAATTCAGCGCTGGTTACGTTGCCAGCCGAAGTAGAAACAACCACAGAGGTTCCGTCAGACTGCATGGTTTTGACGTTGTCTTTATTCATGTCGACGATGTAGTAAACCAAGACACCAATAAAAAGAACGGCAAGAACACTGACGAACCAGTATTTTCTTAAAAATTCACCCATGTTTCATGCTGCATGACTCTTCCGGAAGCAGCGACTTCCTTTCCATAGAATAAGACCGGAAGAGGATCGAAAAGGCAGTCTGCGACTGCCTGCTCTTCAGAGAATCAGTCAAAATTATACGAAAGGTATTAGAAAAATGCAATGAACGAACAAAGCATCATCTCTTGTCCACAGACAAGGAATCAGGTTTGATTTCCGCTTTATGTGAGCAAGAAGTGAAAGATGGTGCTGCTTTGAAAACAGCTGAAGTATACAAGATTGTCTGCCCATCAAGCCGACCAGGCTCTTGTTTGAAACAACGTCTGCTATTGAACCTAAGAATTAGACAAAAGTAGGACCCTACGGTTTGGTTCGGTCTATTTTATAAAACAGGTTCCATAAATAAAGCTTAAACCTATGGTTTTAGTACAAAGGACTATAATTATATAGGGTCCTACTTA
>JADGIS010000127.1 GCA_015233825.1 Erysipelotrichaceae bacterium RD49 | reverse complement strand
AGCATTATACAGAAACACTCTACAAAAACCAGCCCAGAATTAGGCGCCTAGAAACGCCGAAATTGTGGGGAGGGGGGCCTATACGCAATTTTGTGTTAGACCTGGGAGTAATTTACAGAATAAAAGATCATCCATTCCGTATTCTTATCGACCGTTTATCATTCAGATCCCACCTTTTGGTCAGCTAAAGAAGCCGGCTGCGCACAGTAATGAAGAGTGAGATCTGCGCGGAAATGAATCTTTTCAAGACGACAATGGAGAATGATTATGAATAACTATCTTGAGATGGCGAAAAAGGCTTACCAGGTTGGTGAGCAGCTCGCAGATCAGATTGACCGGGAAGATCCCGATTTCAGCAAGCCTTTAGAACGTTCGTTAAAGGATCAATATCGGCTGGAATTGTTTTCGTATATGTTGTACTTAATTGAAACAAGCAAGGATTTCTCAAAAGACCGGATCAAATTTCTCAATGAAGTCTTTGGATTCAGCTATTCGCCCGAAGATATTCGAGAGCTCGTCAGCCGCCTGAAACTGCATGACAATCACTTCTCCAATATGATTCCAGTCATTGTTAAAGGGGCATTTCGCGCGGATCAGGCAGTCTCGCCTTCCTACAATGGCCACATTGACGTGATCCTGCCTGTATTCCAGAAAATGGGCGATTATGCGGCCGCCTACGCCAACAATGGGGATGTGCTTGAGGAAGTCGACCGTAAAATTTACAACATGGATCTGGTCACTTGGGTGCGCTCCCAAAAAGGGAAGGCTCACGCCAAAGAAAGCTCAAAACTTAACTATAATCAGCCGGATTTATCCTTTCCCAGCCTGGAAGAACTCAATCCAGATTTTCCATCCTTAAGTGGAATGGAAACCAGTAAAAATATCCAGGCCAAAACAAAGGAAGAAGCCCAGGCAGAAGAACCAAAACCAGAAAAGCTGGAAGACTTAATGGCCCAGCTCAATGAACTGACCGGCTTAAAGAGCGTCAAAGATGATGTGAAATCGCTGACCAATCTGCTCAAAATCCGCAAAATCCGCAAGGAGCGTCAGATGAAGGATATTCCGGTTTCGATGCACCTGGTCTTTACCGGCAATCCAGGAACCGGTAAGACGACTGTTGCCAGACTGCTGGCCAAAATTTATCATTCCCTGGGTGCGCTGTCCAAAGGTCAGCTGGTTGAAGTGGACCGTTCGGAACTGGTCGGCGGCTATGTCGGCCAAACTGCGATCAAGACCCAGGAAGTAACCAACTCGGCCCTTGGCGGGGTGCTGTTCATTGATGAAGCCTATAGTTTAACCGCTGGTAAGGACAAACAGGACTTTGGCTATGAGGCTGTCGATACTCTGCTTGTCGAAATGGAAAACCATCGCGATGATCTTGTGGTCATTGTTGCGGGGTATCCGGAGCCGATGAAAGAATTTCTGAATTCAAACCCCGGCTTAAAGTCCCGTTTTAACAAATACATCTTCTTTCCGGACTATACACCGGAAGAACTGTTTGATATTTTTAATGGCATGTGTGAAAAAGGGGGCTATCATCTCAGCACACAGGCAGCTGATCAAGCCAAAGAGATTTTCAAGGACTTGTTTGATCATCGGGATGAAAACTTTGCCAATGGCCGTTCCGTACGCAATTTCTTTGAAAAAGTCATGGTCAATCAAGCCAATCGTTTAGCTGAGATGGAAGAGCTGAGCGACGAACAGCTGGAAACATTGGAGGCAGACGATCTGCCGCTGGATTTTGGCAAGAGTGAAGAGAATGAAGATCCCATCATCAAAGCAACCGACCAGTATCGGGCTTCTTTGCACGAACTTGCCAAAATAGCAGGCCAGGAAGACCAGGCAGAAGATGAGCAGGGGGTCATGGACCCAGAAGAAGTCCTTGAAGAGCCAACAGATGAGAAGACAATCCAGCAACCGATGGATAAAACCGACTCAGCCGCCGATCCAAGTGAAGTGACCGATTGCCTCCCTGCAATCCCTCAAGGAGAATCCCATGACAAGCCTCACGACTAGAAAGCAGCCCTGGGCACTGCGCCTTGCTTCCGGAAGGCTTTCGAATTCGTTTTTGTCCAACGCGAAGCAAAGCCGGGAAGAGCGGGAAGCCTTTGCGGCTCTCAATTACAAAACAGATCGTGACTATCACTTGGAAACAGAACGGCAGGCTTTAGAGACGATTCGCAATCTTGGGGCGGTTAACATACCGCTTTTGATCGACGACTATAAGCAGGTTGCCAGTTTAGTGGCCAAAGATCTGGGCTGGTATCTGGTTTATGAAGTCATTATGACGGTTAAGGAAAACCTGAAACTGCATTCGGTTACGATGGATTTTACAGAAAGCAAAAATGAGCTCTACCACTTTGCAATCAAGGTCTATTTAGGGCGGGCGATCAGCCATCATATTTTTCATGACCGGCCTGTTGAACTGGCTGAAAAAATTTCGCATGAAGCGATGGAATATTTCGCCCTCAAAACGCCGGTCGCCCCTACCTATCAACTCGCTACGTATCTCAATTATCTTGAAAGCTGGGCAGGTGAACACCCGGACTGGACGTGCAGCAGTCCGCAGGCTTTTGATGACCTTGAAATCGAGGTCAGCGTGGAGTAGCAGACTTGTCCGGCCTGGTCAGACTGTCGGATTTTTTCCAGAAGCCCAAAAGAACTCCATAAAATTTCCGCTTTTTCCCTTTCGAAAAGAGCGGTTTTTGGCGTAGGCTCTGCAAGCAAACACCGGAAAAGGAGGCTGGCTAGCTGCAAAAAAAGGAAAAAGAAAGACCCCATTCCCACTTTGCACCAGTCAGGCAATCCAGGAAAAAGAAATGGAGAGCACAAGTGGCCAGAAGGCCTCACAAAAGAGAGACACAGCCAAGCTTTTTCAAACCAGAAGGTCAGCTGGTTTCCAGTTGGAAAAAAGCCGGCTTAACGGGCAACAAAGCCGCTGCTCCGACCAAATCGCTGTCTGCCAGAAATAAGGCAGTACCAGAAGAGGTTGAACTTCTTCTTGGAGGGCTTGAACTGGTTTTTCATTGATCAAAGTCCGCAGGATAGTTCACATTCTCGCCAAGAAGGATTCTCATTCCTGTCGATAGAGAAGAGCCAAAACCAAACCAGATATCAGCCTGAATCGGTATATTTGCCATAATAAAGTCCATCCATCTTATCGATACCAATAGAATGAACAGAAAAATGAGAGGATAAGTTCTATTTGGATACTGATACATTCAGGCACCAGCAGGTTGGTCCACCGTCTTTTGTGAAAAGTTTAAATGTTAAAAACCATCTGATACGGATGGTAAGGGTGTGGATTATTACATAAGCGGGCCTCGTTGGTCACTTCGTGGTCCTTATTGGATATTGATTTGAAATAGGCATTGTAAACACTTACAATGAAAACCAGTTCAGGAAAGGAGTGGTTTTCATGAAAAGCAATGTCACCACTTACAATCAGAAAAAACAAGAAAATCAAAGCTCTTTTCCGTGCGAAGTCGGGTGGATCAGGCGCGCAAGACCATAATTGGCAAAAAGCAAAAGGCCGCGCTGAAACTGAAACCCGCTTTTTTCGTGTCGAAATCAAGGAGGATACTCATATGGACGAGAATTTCAACAAAGTTTTCTGGGACGCTTGTGCGAATGGCGATTTCGCAATGGCAGTCGGCCAGATTCGTTCCGGTGCTGATGTAAATTATCAGAATGGAGATGGCAGAACCGCATTGATGCGGGCTGCCAAACGGGACCGCAAGGATATTGTTCAGCTGCTGATTGATAACGGTGCTGACGTAAACGCAACTGATAATTACGGAAAAACCGCTCTGATGGGCGCAGCAAAAAAAGGCAACCGCACCATCTGCAAAGCTTTGATCGAAGCGGGCGCAGACGTGAATACCAAAGACGACAATGGCCGGACGGCTCTGATGCGGGCAGCTTTGCTTGGCCAGGACCGCTGCATTCAGGTGCTGCTGGATGCTGGTGCCGACATTAACGCCCAGGACGAAGTGGGCCGTTCCGCTTTGATGGAAGCCTGCATCGCTTTCAAACGCGACACGATCAATATGCTTTTAGACCGCAATGCCGACGTAAACCTGTTTGATAATAATGGCTGCACCGCATTGATGCGCGCTGCATACGGCGGATATCCATCCCTGGTTGAAAAACTGCTTGTCTATGGCGCAGACAAGGATATGACCGATAAACAGGGAAATACAGCACTGAACTATGTAAGAGAATATTGCAGAGCTCAATTAGAGCCCATGTTAGCAATGTAAGGAAGGAAATCATTCTATGAGAGACTATAAGAGCAGCGAAGTCCGCAATGTCAGCGTAGTAGGACACTCGGGAGCCGGAAAAACCTCCGTTCTTGAGGCCATGCTTTACTACACTGACGCCACTGACCGTTTTGGAAAAACATCTGAAGGTTCTTCTTTGATCGACTTTGACCCGGAAGAAATCAAACGCGGCATCTCTGTTTACACCTCCATCGTTCCCATTGAATGGGAGGACTGCAAGATCAACTTCATCGACACACCCGGCTACCTCGATTTCGCAGGGGAGAAAGAAGCGGGCCTGGCTGCAGGCGACAGCGTGCTGATCGTGGTCAATGCCAAAGATCCAATCGAACCTGGCACGAAGCTTGCTTTTAAAGAAGCTGTAGCTTCCAAAAAGCCAACCATTTTCTTCATCAACCATCTCGATGAAGAAAATACCTCCTTCGATGATGCTTACGCCCAGCTTCATGAAACGTTCGGAAAATCCGTTATCCCATTTGAAGTGCCGATTATTGAAAATGGCAAATACGTCGGAACCGTCAATATCCTTAAAAACAAAGCCTGGTATCACAAAGGGCCAAAAGCCTCTGATTCCGTTGCTCAGCCTGTTCCGGAAAGCATGGCGGATGAAATCGCAATGTACAAAGACCAGATCGCTGAAGCTGTTGCAATGGGTGATGATGAATTGATGGAAAAATTCTTCTCTGGCGAAGAATTTACCGATGCTGAATTGACCAAGGGTGTGCGCATTGGGGTACGCTCCGGTGAAATTATCCCTGTCTTCTCCGGATCTGCCATCGAATCCCGCGGCATTGGCCGTTTGATGGATCTGATCGTCACTTACTTCCCATCCTACTCGGAAAAAGGTTTGATTGAACTTCAGACTCCAGAAGGTCAAAGCGTTGAACTGCTTACCGCTGAAGATGAAACCATGACCGCACAGGTTTTCAAAACCATCATGGACCCATTTGTAGGCCGTATCTCTTATATTAAAGTCCTCTCCGGTACTCTTGCTTCTGACAGCCAGGTTGTCAATGGCAACAATGGCAAGCCAGAAAAGCTCGGTGCACTGTTCACAATCAAGGGCCGCTATCAGACTGCTGCCGGCAAGCTCTTTACGGGCGATATCGGTGCGATCTCAAAGCTGCAGTACACCAAAACAAACGATACCCTTTGCGCCAAGGGAACCCGCCTGATCAATAAACCTGTTGTCTTTGATGAACCATTATTTGGCCAGGCTGTTGAACCAAAAACGAAAAACGATGAAGACCGTCTGTCGACAGGCTTAAACCGTATTGTTGAAGAAGATCCAACCTTCCGTGTTGAAAATAATCCGGAAACTAAAGAGACGGTTATTTATGGTCTTGGTGACCAGCATCTGGATGTCGTGGTCAACAAGCTGAAAAATAAATTCAAAGCGGAAGTCAACCTTAAAGACCCGAAGGTTACGTATCGTGAAACCATCACCAAGACAGCTGTTGGTGAAGGCCGTCATAAAAAACAATCCGGTGGTCATGGTCAGTTCGGTCATGTCTTCGTTGAATTTGCCCCAAATCCAGATACAGATGAACTCGTATTTGACGAAAAAGTATTTGGTGGTGCTGTCCCCAAACAATACTTCCCAGCTGTTGAAACAGGTCTTCGCGAAAATGCGTTAACCGGACCACTTGCCGGCTATAAAATGGTTAACTTGAAGACCACACTGCTTGATGGTAAATACCACGATGTTGACTCTTCCGAAATGGCCTTCAAACTGGCTGCCCGTCTGGCGTATAAAGATGCGATGACCAAGTGCCGCCCAATTTTGCTTGAGCCAATCATGAACCTGACTGTCCGCGTACCTGATGAATATACCGGAACTATTATCGGTGATTTAAATAAGCGCCGTGGTGCGATTTTAGGCATGGAGCCAGATGGAGATGAACAAGTGATCTCTGCTCAGGTACCAATGATGGAACTTTCCCGCTATGCGATCGATCTTCGTTCCATGGCTCAGGGCTTAGGTTCCTACTCAATTCATATGGATCGTTATGATCCAGTTCCTGATAATATCGCTCAGCGCATTATTGCCCAGGCTTCAAAAGCTTAATCCAATACTGGTACTTGCTATTTACTCGACAGGATAGCGCTAAAATGATCAAATAAATCCAAACGGCTTCGCTGCTTTCCGAAATTCATGGAAAATGCGAAGCCGTTTTTTTAATTTCTATTCTTAAGGGCAGAGTACCCCGACTGAATGGAATAATTTAAGATTGCTTTTGAATTCATTTTTGTTTTTGAATGCCGTTCAGTCGGGGGGGTGAATGCCCACCACAATCAGCCTCTGAACGTTGTTGCGGGACTATTTGATGTCTTGATCCTGTATGTATCGTTTCAATGTTTCTGCGTTGCGATCACTGACAGTACAAATGAAATAAGACATGCTCCAGAAGGCCGGTTTCCAGTAATAAGGAGCAAGTTCATCAGGAAAGTTCTTTCTGGTCATTCTGGATGATCCGGTTTTGAGTCCGTTTACCATTTTGGCCAGATCGATACTGGGTGGAGCTTCAAACAGGATGTGGAGTGGATATGATCCGGCTCGCCGTTCATTTCAAGAATGTTCAATCCTGCTAGCTTCATTTTTTCTTGTAGGTAGGAATAGACGAAATCCTTTACTTTGCCTGTCAGTACTGGATGCCGATACTTAGTGACAAGCACCAGATGATATTGAAGCAGGAAGCAGCTGTGCTGGTTGAAAAACCAGCCTTTTTCTTTGTCAAATTGCATGGATGCACCACCTATAACTAATTATTTAAATATCATCATAATATGTTATAAATATAGTTTAAAAAGGAGTAAATGAGGTGATATAACATATGGAAAAAGAGAAGGATGAAAAGGATTCTGGCTGCTATTCAGTGCGCAAGATTCAGATTCACCAAGATCATGAGCTGTATGGGTGGTGCGCTAAAGTGACATCTCTTTCGAATAATCTTTACAATGCTGGACTCTTTCATATCCGTCAGTGCATGACCGGACTTCAAAAAGATCCAGATAAGCGCCAGCCGCTAGAAAAGGAAGTGGTTGAAAAGATTGAAGCCGCTTTGCCAGAAATGAACCAGATCAAAGAAGCGGCCTGGAAGAAAAAGATGGATGACTATGAAGCGCTGGAAGATAAAAGCGGTAAAAAAGAACCCAAGCTGTCCTTGTTCAAAATGCTCACCGCCAGGAAATGGATGCCCTCTTATGGCTTCTTAGACGGGCTGTTTAAAGTGACTCAAAATCCAGACTATTTGGCCGAAGGGCTTCCCAGGCAGTCGGCGCAGGCCATTCTTAAACAGGCGGTTCAGGATATGAAAAGCTTTTTTAAGTCGTCTAAAGAATATAAACGAAATCCCGCTGCTTTTCTTGGCACCCCTCAGCTTCCCGGCTACAAGAAGAAGGGCGGACAATGCACTGCCATCCTTTCAAATCAGGACTGTAAGGATGTCGAGCAAGACAAGAAGTTCAAGCTGCCATTGACCGATATCCGGCTTGATGCTGGCAAGATCAATCCAGATTTGAAGCTCAAGCAGGTGGAAGTCTGTCCAGCTCATGGAGTCTTTGTTCTTCATCTGGTTTTTGAAGAGGATGAAAAGCCACTTCCCGAAAAGACGATACGGGCAGCTGCACTCGATCCAGGACTCAGCAACTTCGCATCCATTGTCACAAGTTCAGGCTCAAAAGGCCTCATTGTGAAAGGCCAAGCTGTACAGAACACCAGGCGAAACGAGCGGTATCGGGCTGCCCAGTTCCAGTCAGGACAATGCGGAAGACCCAAAAAGAAATTCATTCCTTCCAGGAGATATAACAAATGGATCCAGCACTATGAAAACCAAACGAAAGATCTGGTTTCTAAAACAGCCGTGCGGATTATGAAATCCCTTAAGGAAAATGAGATTGATACGCTGATTGTTGGACACAACAAGGGACAGAAGCAGAACATCAACATCGGAACCAAAAACAACCAGAAATTCTGTACAATGCCAATCAACCTGTTACGCCAGCAGCTTGAATACCGATGCAAAAAAGAA
>JADGIS010000126.1 GCA_015233825.1 Erysipelotrichaceae bacterium RD49 | reverse complement strand
TACGAGATAGGCTCCGGTCTCGTGGGCTCGGAGATGTGTATAAGAGACAGGTTGTACACAGTGGTTCTACCATGCACCAGATTGTTTTTCTTCATGCATATAGTATATCATAAATATGATTAAATATTCTTAAATAAAATAAAAAAAGATATAGCATCCAGTAATGCATCTTTATGCACCAGTCGCTTTCATCTCGGTCATTGAATGGCCGAGAATTCCCGCTCCATGTCCTAAATTTTCAATGCGGCCGTTGACATAGTTTTCGCCTTTGCGCGAGTAGTAAAGAATCAGATTCATGATTTTTAAGTCCTCCTTCTGTCTTTTTGCCTCTTCATTAAATCGCATGAGCCAATAGCGAACAATTCGACTTTCTTCTTGAATTGATAAGTAAAACTGATCGATAATGGGCTTGATCATGATTGACTCGAAACTTGAATCCGCTAAATCAGCGATTCAAAAAGGAGATAAGTATGCTGCCAAGAGAAATCGAATACTTCCAGGCGGTTGTCGAAACCGGAAACTTTTATGAGGCGGCTGATGTTTGCCATGTCTCGCAGTCTGCCATCTCCCAGCAGATCAAGAAACTGGAAGCTGAATTGGGCGTGGCTTTGCTGGAACGACATAACCGGACATTTTCTTTAACTCCTGCAGGAAGCTACTTTTATGGCCAGTCCTTGAAATGGAAAAAACAGCTGGACGAAATCATTGAAAAGACCAGGGAAATCGCCAAACCCAAACCGGAAGCTTTGCGAATTGGCTGCTTTATTGGCGTTGAAGCCAGGCAGGTCTCGCAAGCGGTGATGGAATTTGGACAGATTTATCCAGAGGTGGATCTGTCGGTGACGATTGGAAGCCATGATGAACTATATGATGGAATGGAAAAGGGAACGATCGATCTGGCAATCAATGACCAGCGCCGAGCTTTTTCTGATATGTACGAAAACATTGTGCTGGCTCAAAGCCAGATCCAGATTGAAATTGCCGCCAGCCATCCTTTAGCCAAGCAAGACCAGATTCAAATCGAAGAGCTGGAAGGATTGGACTGCATTCTGGTCGCAGCTGGTAAATCCCAGGCAGATGAACAAAACTACTGCCAGCAGATCGTTGGCATCCGCTCGCCTTTTGTATTTGTTTCTTCCTTGCAGGAAGCCAGGCTGCTTTTGTTAAGCGGCAAAGCGTATCTGCCAGTCGATGTATTAGAAGGCAGTGAATGATTTGATTTGAGCGTCAGCAGACTGCCACTATGCCGGAATGGACAGAAGGTCTTTAAAAACTGCTGCCTGTTTTGGAAAAAAGAGAATACCACCCGCATGATTGAAGCCTTTGCGGATCTGCTGAAAGAACAGTTTGGATTGTAGATCGGCTCAATCAAAGAGAAGCCAGAGAAGGATTGCTAGAATTTCATCCGGATTGTATACTTCCGAGCCGATTAGCGGAATCTTTGAACAGATGTCATGCAATGACCGATGTGAAATGGAAGATTTGCCTTATAATGGCATAGAATTCAGAAAATATTCAAGTTATCAAGAGCAGGGAAGAGAGTCAGCTCTATGATCCTGCACCAACCTCAAGTAAGGTGGTCCAGCTGACATCGATACGAAGAAGCTTATAGAACCAGCTAAGCATACTTCGGTATGCTTTTTTTAAAGGAGAGTTTATGAAAGACTATATTTTTACCAGCGAATCGGTTACTGAAGGCCATCCAGATAAAGTGTGCGATTTGATTGCGGATTCTATTGTTGATGAAGCGCTCAGCCAGGATCCCAACTCCAACATGGCGGTTGAAGCTACAATTAAAGACGACTTCATTTTGGTCTACGGCGAAGCCAATACCACAGCAAAAATTGATTATGAAAAAATCGCCAAAGACGTTTTGAAAAAGATTGGCTATCCTGAAGAATATCATGTAACAACCGTTATCAATGAGCAGTCTCCGGAAATCCATAATGCGGTCAATAAAAGAGAAGATGGCAAACTGGAAGTTGCAGCCGGTGACCAGGGCATCATGTTTGGTTATGCCACCAATGAAACCGAAGAATTGATGCCAGCTCCAATTTATTATGCCCACAAGCTTTCCCGCCAGCTGACCAAAGTCAGAAGAGAGCATCCAGATCTGTTAAAACCAGATGGCAAAACCCAGGTTTCAGTTGAATATAAGGATGACAAGCCTGTCCGCATTGATACGGTTGTTTTATCCACCCAGCATTCCAAAGACATCTCCCAGGAAGACTTGAAAAAACTCGTTATGGATGAAGTCATTAAACTTGTATTGCCAAAAGAAATGCTGGATGAAAATACAAAATACTTCATCAACCCAAGCGGATCCTTTGTTGTTGGTGGATCCTTTGGTGATTCCGGCACGACTGGCCGCAAAATTGTTTGCGATACCTATGGCGGTATGGGCCATATCGGCGGTGGATGCTTCTCCTCCAAAGACCCAACCAAAGTCGACCGTTCGGCTGCTTACTATGCCCGCTGGGTAGCCAAAAACATCGTTGCAGCGGGTCTGGCTGACAAAGCCGAAGTCCAGGTTGCGTATGCGATCGGACGCAAAGAACCCGTTTCTATCCTGGTTGATACCTTTGGAACCGGCAAAGTCAGCGACGAAGAAATCATGGATATCGTCAAGAAGAACTTCAACTTCGAAGTTGGCAATATCCTGGAAGAACTGGATTTAAGAAAACCAATCTATAAACGGACTACAAACTACGGTCATTTTGGCGATCCGACTCTGCCCTGGGAATCCATTAAAGAGTTAAAACGCTAATTTATCAATTAGAAAAGATTATGGTTAAATAAAACACCCCATTCTGTATCTCTAGGATGGGGCGTCTTATTTAACCCATATGGAACACTTCTATGATTAGATGGGCTCGATAAATGTCATTTTTACTGCGAGATCGGCTGAAAATGCCTTTAATTTATAAATGAATGGTAAGCTATAGTATCTTCTGTAATTATAATGATTTTAGTATTGCGAATAACAAATCTATCTATAGATGCGACCGACAAAAGTATCACAGGTAAATTTCTGTTTGTTTAACGCGAGCAATTAGATTTGTAATCGATGCTTTAAACTATCTTTTGTCTTCTTGTTGTGAACAATTTTGGTCGAATTCACTAAGAAAAAGACCTTTGTCAGACCCATCATAGATACCAAAGAAACCTGCTTATGATAAGCAGGATGTATTAGTTAGATTGACTTAACTATGGCATGTCTTTAAACTGGAACTATGAAACCAGAGAAAAAAGACCCGAAGCTGACGGAGTCTGTCGAAGATTATCTCGAATCTGTTCTTGTCCTTTCCAGTCAGCTTCCTCACGTACGCAGCGTGGATGTTGCCAGCCATTTAGGTTTTTCAAAGCCTTCTGTTTCGCATGCAGTTAAGATGCTTGCGGAAGAAGGATTGCTGGAAGTAACACCCAATAAGTTTCTGCTTCTTACCAAGAAGGGAAAAGAAGTTGCCGAAAACACTTATCAACGACATGTCTTCTTTACCGATATGCTGACCGCGATTGGTGTGGATCTGGATACGGCTCAAGAGGATGCCTGCCGGATTGAACACGTAATTTCGGAAGAAACATTTCAAGCGATTAAAGAGTTTTACAAGAACAAGGAAAAAGAGCAGGAGGATGCCCAAGCATAACTCCTGCTTTTTCTCTGCTTTGCACATCGTCAAACGAGTTCAAAAGACAAGCCCGATTCAGGAAAAATCAATACAATTGATTCAGACTGGATGGTGCAAACGAACCTTTAATGTCGGTGTTCAATATTGAAGTCGTGCAGCCAAGCCGAAACTGCTGATTTGAGCTGCTCGAATCTGTAACCATTCCGTCCGTCTTTCAAAACCTGATCCAGTCAGATCAATTGATTCGAAACTCAATTTCAATGCAATAAACCTTATACCAGATCGTAAAGATCGCAGGAGGATCGATATGAATGCAGAAGTTCTAGCCCCTGCTGGCAATCTTGAAGCCTTGCAAGCCGCTTTTGCGGCAGGTGCCGATGCCGTTTATTTTGGACTGCCGCTCTTTGGTGCAAGAGCATTCGCAAAGAATTTTTCATTAGAAGAAGCCAGAAAGGTGATTCAAGAAGCCCATCTGGCTGGCAAAAAAATCTATATCACCATGAATACGCTGATCGAAGAAGACCAGATGGAACAGGCTTTTGAATATGCCAAGGCCCTCAACGAGATGGGTGCCGATGCTTTGATCATTCAGGATTTAGGGCTGATTCACCTGCTCCACCATCGGCTGCCTGATTTGGAACTGCATGCCTCTACCCAGCTTTCCGTCACAACACCCTACCAAATTGAACAGCTGCGAAAACTTGGTGTATCGCGGGTCGTTTTAGCCCGCGAGGCTACATTGGAGGAAATCAAAGCCTGTGCGGCAACCGGAATGGAACTTGAAGCGTTTATTCATGGGGCTTTATGCATTTCCTATTCCGGCCAGTGCCGTTTTTCCCAAGTGCGTTATCATCGTTCGGGAAATAAAGGAGCCTGTGCTCAGCCATGCCGGATGGAATATACGCTTGAAGAAAACGGTAAACCGGTCCAGACGCAGGGAAAATTCCTGCTCTCGCCGCGGGATTTGTCCTTGGTTCGCAATATCCCTGAACTGGTCAATGCAGGTGTGTATTCGCTAAAGATTGAAGGACGCATGAAATCACCGGAATACGTGTTTGAAAGCGTCCTGGCGGCCCGTAAAGGGGTAGATGGAAAAAGACTGACCAAAGAGGATATGACCAACCTGCAGACAGCATTCAACCGCGGCTATACCCAAGGTCATACCTTTCAAAAAACAGGACTGGATTTGATGAATCCTGCCACCAGCAACCACCAAGGTGTTCCCATTGGCACAGTCTTAGGCCAGAACAAAGATCGCGTCAAAATCAAGCTTACAGCCGACCTTTCCCAAAATGATGGCCTGCGCTTTGTTTCGGGAAATCAGTCAGCCGGCGGCAATGCGAACTTTATTTACGATGGCAAAGGAAAATTCATCTCCCATGCAAAAGCAGGGGATGTGATCGAAGTCAAAGTTGCGGGACGCGTTCCGTATAAAGCGGAGGTTCGCCGCACTTCCAGCTTTGTGATGCATAAGGAAGTCGAAAATGCGATTAAGAAAATTCACCCGCAGGCTCCCGTTGACTTTATTCTTTCGGCAGCAGCAATTGGGCAGCCGCTTACTCTAACCGCTAAAGATGGTATCCATACCGTAACGATTTCCGGACCTGAACTGCAGGAAGCCAAAACCGCTCCGACCAGCTGCGAACAAATTGAAAAGTCATTGACGAAAACCGGCGGCACCTGGGCACGCATTGCCAACCTGACGCTCGAACTGCCGGATCAGGCTTTTTTGCCAGCTAAAGTTCTCAATGATATGCGCCGGCAGGCTTTGGAGAAACTGGAAACCTTGCGCTTAACTCCAAAGCCAATCCGAGTTCTGGACTACAATTTCCAGCCCGAAAAGCCAGCACCCATGCCAAGCATCGTAGAAATCATGCGCAAGGACCAGAATATAGCTGATGGTCTGATGCAGGTCAGCGAATTTCCATTGCGCGATGTGGTCCATAAAGCCTCGCTTTACAAAGATGAAGGTCTTTTTAGTGACCATTTAGGCAAAGGCCGGATCGTTGAAAGCATGAATATCACCAACTCCTACGCCTTAGCCGCCTTGCTGGAACTCGGGTATGAGGGAGCAGTGCTTTCGTATGAACTGAGCGATCAAGGCCGCAAAGACCTGCTTCAAAACTTTAAGGCCCGTTATGTCTTTGATGCACCCGTCATGCAGACGGTATACGAAAAGCCGCGCTTGATGCTGATGAAGCACTGTCCGGTCAATACCGCGATCAAAGATGGCACTCGCACCAACTGCAGCTTATGCCGGCAGAACCGTTATTCCCTTAAAGGCAAAGATGGCAAAAAAGCCATCCTGTATGGAAATCCAGACTGCCGCATGCAAGTCTTTGATGAACACCCAGTCGATACGATAGCTGAAATCCCAGACTATAAAGCCGAAGGCATCGAGAGTTTCCGGATTGTCCTGACGGATGAAACAGCAGACGAGGCCGCCAAAATCCGCCAGGAATTCAAGGAGCAGCTGCAAGCCAACGACCTTCCGGCATAGCTTCAAATCCTGGATGGACAATCTGCCTGGCGGCCATTCAAGCCGTCCGCTTGCCAAGCGAAAAACAGACAGGAATTTGCGGATATTTTCGACAAAAACAAATGATTCGAAAAGGAAAAAAGAATGATAAAAAGCGAGAATCTTAAAAGATCAAGCAAGGAAATTTCAGAGTGATGAGCGAAGAGGCAACTATGGAAAGAGCTTACCATTTTAAAGAGTTTGTGCTTCTCTATCCATCTCTAAGTTCTTTGACGCCCATCTACGCTGAATTCTTCAATCCGCTATGGCAAATATTAAGATAAACCCCCGGCAGGTTCGGTTTGAAAATGACCGAATCTGCTTTTTCTATACAGAAATTTGAACCTACTGGACGGATTAATTCCGGACAGGAAAAATGGTCTTGAATTTCATAGTCATTCCCGAAAGCGATAGCCGCTGTGATATAATTGCACCGTATAGAAGGCAAAGGAGGAAATATTAAATGCCTATTATTACGGACGTCTACGCACGTGAAGTCCTCGATTCCCGTGGAAATCCTACTGTAGAATGCGAAATTACAACTGAGTCCGGTGCTTACGGACGCGCTATGGTACCAAGTGGTGCTTCTACTGGTGAAAGAGAAGCCCTCGAACTTCGTGATGGCGACAAAACTCGTTACCTTGGAAAAGGAACAACCAAAGCTGTTGATAATGTAAACAACATCATCGCACCTGCTATCATCGGTATGGATGTAACAGACCAGATCCTGATCGACAAAACAATGCTCGAACTGGATGGAACTGATTTCAAATCCAACCTTGGTGCAAACGCTACATTAGCAGTATCCATGGCCGCTGCGTGGGCTGCTGCTGACTACTATGGCATTCCATTCTACAACTATGTAGGCGGATGCAATGCTCATGTAATGCCAGTTCCAATGTGCAATGTTATCAACGGTGGTTCTCACGCTGACTCCACAGTTGACTTCCAGGAATACATGATCATGCCAGTTGGTGCTACTTCTGAAAAAGAAGCTGTACGTATGGCTGCTGAAGTTTTCCACAACCTGAAATCCGTTCTGAAAGCTAAAGGCTACAACACCAACGTTGGTGATGAAGGCGGCTTCGCTCCTAGCTGTGTAGATGGTAACGAAGAACCTCTCGAACTGCTCGTTGAAGCTACAAAGAAAGCTGGCTATGTTCCTGGCAAAGATATCATGATCGCTATGGACGTTGCTGCTTCCGAATTCCACAACCACGAAACTGGTCTGTATGAACTGAAAAAATCCGGCGGCGGAAACAAAACTTCCGACGAAATGATCGCAATGTACAAAGAATGGGTTGAAAAATATCCAATCATCTCCATCGAAGATGGTCTTGGCGAGCGTGACTGGGACGGCTGGAAGAAACTGACAGACGCTCTTGGCAAACGCATCCAGTTAGTTGGTGACGACCTGTTCGTTACAAACCCCAAAATCCTTGCTGAAGGTATCGCAAAAGGTATCGCTAACGCTATCCTGATCAAAGTTAACCAGATCGGTACTTTAACTGAAACATTCGATGCAATCGAACTAGCTCAGAAACACAACTACACTACAGTTGTATCCCATCGTTCCGGTGAAACTGAAGACTCCACTATCGCTGATATCTCCGTTGGTACAAACGCTGGTCAGATCAAAACTGGTTCCCTGTCCAGAACTGACCGTATTGCGAAGTACAACCGCTTAATGCGCATCGAAGACGAACTGAACAAACGCGGAACCGTATCCGTTGCTCAGTACCCAGGTGTTGATGCATTCTATCAGTTAGACATGGCTGCTGTTGAAGCTGACATGGCTAAACAGAATAACTAATTCTTTCCCTATACACAAGAAGGCTGACGGATGTCAGCCTTTTTTGTGCTGTGCCAAAAATCAACGGCAGTTCAGAGGTCATGCAGCATTGCAAAACGGGGACGCAAAACTGCTCATTAAAGGAAACAAAAAGGAACCAATTGACTTGCGTTTAAACTTGAATTGCTTGTCTTCGCCCGATAGACTCTTCATTTTTAGGACATGGAGCGGGAATCCTCGGCCATTCAATGACCGAGATGAAAGCGACTGGTGCATAAAGATGCATTACTGGATGTTATATTTTTTATATTTTATTTAAGCATATTTAATCATATTTATGATATACTATATGCATGAAGAAAAACAATCTGGTGCATGGTAGAACCACTGTGTACAACATGAATTACCATATTGTTTGGTCGGTGAAATACAGG
>JADGIS010000125.1 GCA_015233825.1 Erysipelotrichaceae bacterium RD49 | reverse complement strand
GGAAATAGGCTGGGTATGGAAGTTTCGTGAGAAATGAAGTTGGCCAGTACTAATCGGTCGAAAGCTTAATCTAAGATAACGAGAGGGAAGAGAAGCAAGACTGCTTCTTCTTCCAATAAGAATGAAACATAAAAACTGTAACCACAGTTATGTCAAAGCTGGTGTTTGTTTTTGAAAGATCCATCAACAACTGGATTACAGTCTATTAAGCTCTGAAGAGTAAAGGAGAAATCCGATATCCTTCAGGGCTTTTTGTTTGCAGCTTGAAGCTGAACCAAAAAAGCCAGTCAGCAAGACAGGTAGCGTTTAAGGCTGAGGCTGGTGCTTTGCCTTCCGGTCACCGAGTACATTTTTCAAGGCAGGAATGGTTACGAATATATCGTATGAGTAAAGAAAGGCACAGTTGGTAAATAAGTCTGAACCCAAGACCAATTCAAGATTTTCATAGTAATAGCGTGGATCCACAATGGTAATGGAGGGAAAATAAGGGAGCAGATATTGGAGGATGCTGTTGGCCTAGGAATCTTTAAACAGCAGCAAACTGCGAGTAATATCGACATCTGTATCAATGCGGATCAGCAATTAGTTCGCGGCTAGAAAGACTTGGTACTGGTCTTTGGTCTTTCAAGCCTGAACAACGGATATCAACCAGTTTGTAACTGAAATCCAGATTCCGATCCGACAATCACAGCAAGAAAAGCCGAAAGCCGACTGACATTTTTGCTTCAAAATAGATCCTGCTCAAAGAAGAAGCAAAAGTCCTGAACGATCAAGAAGAATCGAAATCCAGCATCGTTCAGGACTTTTTAAATGGAATTTGACTAGAGCTGGTGTTTCAAGATATCCAGCGAACTGAGTACTTTGTTCAGACGAATCGCATCCCAAGGCATGTTTTCAGCAATCGTCAGGCCAACCAGATCAGTGCAGGATTGGACATCTTGCAAGATCTGGCTGACTTGAGCCAAGATTAAATGGTTTTAGTATAGAAAAGGCTTAAGTAAAGAAAAATGGTCCGAAACCGCTTCAGACCAAAGGGATTCAAATTGAAAATTGGAAGGAAGAAGCTGCTGAGATATTTGGTCTCAAATAAAAAGGTAACTTTAATACAGTGTCCAATCATCGCGGAGGGTTTTGGCCGCTTGGGTATCAGCCTCATAGCTACGCATATGCAGATATACAAAGAGCAGGTCAATGATAAACAACATCGAATACAGGGGATCCATAAACTCCATGGCTGCGACATTTTGATCTTCATAAAGTGGTAAGCAGACGGTACAGAAACTGGAAGCCTGCTTGCCAGAGCCCATGATGCCAACCGATGGAATCTTCAGTTCTTTTAAAAGCTGGGCGATTTTGGCAATCTGCGGATTGTTGCCGGTAAAGGACAAAAGCAAAGCGGCATGGTTCGCATCTTTAGTTCCCAGCATATAGTGGTCATTGATGCCGGTATGAACAGCGCACGCACGGCCAATCGACTGGAATTTATATTGGGCAGCCAGACCGGCAGCCTGGATAATCCCCAGACAATAGATATCTATAAAGGAAGCGCTATGCAAAATTGCTCCAGCCTTTTTGATCTGATGAACATTTTGCATCATGGCGGAATGCCTGATGACAGATTCAAAGAAAGCGGGCAGCACTTCCAACGTCTGGGCAACGGTCGTCTCCGCGCTGAATGGCATTTCACCTAGCAGCAAGTCCAGTCTTTTTAACTGATCCAGTTCTCGGATCAGGCGCGATTTAAATTCAGGAAAGCCGGAAACGCCCAGCTTTCTTAAAAACCGGAAGATACTGGCTTTTGAAGTGTAGGAAGCATCGGTAAGCCGCCAAGCACTCAGGCTGGCCAGCTCTTCGGGATGATGGAGAACATAGTCGGCAATCTGACAATCAACCGCCGAGAAGTTTTTTCGCTCTTCAAGAAGTTCGATGATCATAAACCCAGTATACGAAACAATAAGCAGATTTGAAATCGGGCTATATCAACTAGCACCTTCAATGATCATGAAAAAACGACGGAGCAGCTAATGGGTTGTTTCGTTGGTCGAGTTATCGAGTGATTTTGAAGCCGGCCTGTTTTCAATGCCCCAGGTGCACAGCTGATCCAGCACTTTCATTAACGACTGGCCTTTTTGAGAGAGCGTGTACTCGACTTTAGGTGGGATCTGATTATAAGCAGTGCGGATAATCAGACCATCCGCTTCTAACTCTTTCAGATGCAGGCTGAGTGTTTTATCCGAGACTTTGCCAAGGTAGCGCTGCATTTCGTTGAAGCGGACAGGCTCATATTCCATCAAACAGTACAAAATGACAGGCTTATACTTTCCATTGGTCAATGACAAGGTATAGCTGTATCCGGTTTCCGCAAAATTTGCATTTTCAATTGATTGGCAGGCCATCTTCATTCCTCCTTTACTTTCTTTTAGGACAGTATCTAACTTTAATGTGGGTAATTGTTTCTTGTTCTATTCGATGACATCATAGATTTAGATGGGGCTGACAAAAGCCTTTTTCTTAGTGAATTCGACCAAAATTGTTCGCAATATAAAGACAAAATATAGTCTAAAGCATCGATTGCAAATCTAATTGTTCACATTAAACAAACAAAAATTTACCTGTGATACTTTTGTCGGTCGCATCTAGATTTACCAAAAAGACAAGGAGTAAATCAAATGAAAAAAACAATCAATCAAACAAACCGAAGCAATTTTTCCAATGCCTGTATTGATGGTGGCTACCTATAATGAAGATGGAAGCATAAATGTGATGAATGCGGCTTGGGGAACCATGCAATCCAGAGACCATGTCGCTTTAAAACTGAGCAAGAACCATAAAACCGTTGAAAACATCCTGGCGCGCAAAGGATTCACGGTCAGCATTGCCGATGTCCCTCACTACAAGGAAGCGGATTTCTTTGGCGTGGTATCAGGCAATAACATACCCAATAAATTCGAAATGTCAGGACTCAGTGCATCGAAGGCAGAGCAGGTAGACGCTCCGATTGTCAACGAATTTCCAATTGTATTCGAATGCGAACTTGTCGAATACCAGGACGATGAATATGGTATGGGTGTCATTGGCAAAGTTGTCCGCACTGCCGTGGATGAGTCGGTGATGGATGAAGGCAAGATTGACCTTTCGAAAGTACAGGCTATTGCTTTTGATCCCTATACGCATGGCTATTATAAAGTCAGCGAGCGTATCGGAGATGCCTTTAAGGATGACCTGACTCTTAAAAAGAAATAAGAAAAAGCAGATCTTCATTGAAGCACTGATCGGAGTCGATTGGTGCTTTTTCAATACCTCTGATTTCATCCAATGACCAATCTTTAATTGATCATGGATCCCCAAACACGCTTTTGGTCTTGTCAAAATGATTTGACATGCATAATCTAGGCGATGTCAAAGACGTTTGATCGCGAAAATTCCAGCTTTGGCTACAATGGGGATCATGGAGGCGAAAAAGATGGAACTTGGCAAGCAGATTCGCAAATACCGGATGGAGACTAAGCTTTCTCAAGAGCAGCTGGCAGAGCGTGTTTTTGTGTCCAGACAGACGATCTCGAATTGGGAAAACGATAAAAATTACCCAGATCTGAGAAGTCTGGTGCTGCTCAGTGAAGTCTTCCAAGTCTCGTTGGACCAGCTGGTCAAAGGAGATATTGAAAAGATGAAAGTGGAAATTGACAGCCAGGAGTATACCAGATTTCAAAATGACAGCACAATCTTTACTATTCTTTTTATTGTGCTGCTGATTGTTCCAATTCCATTGGTTCGAACATTGAAGTGGATGGGAATGGCCGCATATCTTACCTTGTTTGGCATCACGATGTATTTTGCGGTCCGTATCGAACGCTATAAGAAGAAATACGATATCCAGACTTATAAAGAAATCGTTGCCTTTTCCAATGGGGAAAGCCTGGATGAAATCGAAAAAGCCAGAGAAGCCGGCAAACGACCGTATCAAAAAGTACTGTTAGCAGCCGGCTGTGCTGCGGGGGTAGTGGTAATTGCTCTGGTCATGGATGCTTTGATGCGCTCTTTCTAGCAGGACAGGGATGAACGAATAAAAGTCAAGAGCAAGATAGAAGAAATGTACAAATAAATATAAGGAATAGAATAAACAAGAACAGAAAAGAATAAATATAAAAATAGATAAGAATAAATACACAGAAAAGAAATCGGGGCAGAGCTGTGCAGGCTTTACCCCGATTTTTGTGGATAACGTTCACTTGATGGTGGTTTCAAGAAAGCTTGGATCCAGAATTTGGATTTGGTTATGGTCATGCTGCAAAATTTTTTCGCTTGCAAGATGCGAAAGCTCTCTGGAAAGCGCGCTGCGGTCGGCGTTGAGATAGTCGGCCAACTCAGCCCGATTGAGCGGCAGGATAATGGTTTGGTCTTCTTGCAAAGGCAGGCTTTGAAGATAAATGCGGATTTTATCGCGTAGCCGCTTTTGGCAGACCAGGCGCAGCCGTTGGTTTAAAAGAAAGATCTGGCTGGAAATCTGCTGGAGCAGATTGGCATTAAAGCGATAAAGCAAAGGATCAACTTCTTTTTGTGGATCGGGATGAAGCAAGGTATCAAAGGAAAGGAAAAGCACATCACTATCATCAGAGGCCTGGAGCACAGCGGGGCTTTGTTTTTGATCAAGACAGGTAAGAGCCAACCCGAAGGATTGGGCAGGTTCGATCAAGCGCAAGAAAACAGGCTGGTTGTGTTCATCCAGAAAGATCAGTTTTGCTTTTCCGCTTAACAAAAGACCAGGTCTCGATGCCTGTTTCGTAGGAGCATAGATGGTAGTCCCTTTTGGATAGTGGCGGATTTCGGCCTTCAGCAATCCAAGCAATGTATCAAGATCGTTGCAGGAAAAGGTTTTGAACAAATCACAGGATTGAAGAATTGAACAATATTTGGGGAGGATTTCTCGCACCTGATTGGGCTGACTTTGCATGAATGAAACTCCTTTCCTGTTCTATATGTTAGCTCTGCCTAACTCAATTAAACCTAACTGTGAGTATAGCATTCAGCCGGTTTGAAGAAAAGCGAGACTCAATCGTTGTTCTTTTACGGTTCGTATCTGGTTTGCGTGCACATGAAACAGTTACATTGCCAAAGATAAATGTTGAATTGACAGAGGCCTGAAAACAACGTTTAATGCCAAATAGTTACCATAGATAATTATCTTAGGTAACTAAGTGGAAATATGGAAAGGAGATCTTTTGATGGATGGAAAACAAGTCAGTGAGCTGCTGGATGCCTGTTTTGAGGTCCGCAGACTTACCGAATCCCTTCCCCCTTTGCCAAAAGGATTTCGGCAGCGTTATAACTTTGTTCTCTTTGCGATTGATTGCGTAACGCACGAAAAAGAAAAATGCCGGGTCAGCGATGTCAGCCGGCAGCTGAATGTCAGCCTGCCGAGTGTTACGAAAATGGTTGGAGAACTGGAGAAAATGGACTTTCTCAAAAAGGTTCCTGACCAAAATGACAAACGAGTGGTCTTTTTGGAACTCCGGCCAAAAGGAAAACAATATGTGGCGAGAACCAAGGCCTTTCACAGCCAATGGGCTGCCAATATTCAGGACGGAATTTCACTTGAAGACCTGGAACGAATCAATCAAGTTTTACAGATCCTCAAAGAAACGATGCCCAAAAGCCTGCCTGATCTTGAATCCGATTCAGCATTGGCTTTGGATGAATTAGAAACAGGAGAAAAATAGTGAATACCAAATCGCATAAAAAGGAAATCACCTTTACGCAAGGACCGATTGGAATTGCTTTGATTCGATTTGCACTGCCGGTTCTCGGAGCTTTGATTTTGCAGGCGGCTTATGGAGCGGTCGACTTGATGGTCGTCGGCATGTTTTGTACGCCGGCCAGCCTGTCTGCCGTTGGAACCGGCAGTACTTTGATGTCGATGGTCACTTTCATTTTGACCAGTCTTGCGATGGGTTCGACTGTAACCATTGCCCGCCATATTGGTGAGCGCAAACCCGAACTTGCCGGACGAACCGTTGGGACAACCATTGTTTTATTTACAGCGATTGGAATCGTCATGACGGGAATCTTAGAATTATTCATTCCCAATCTTGTCAGCCTTATGCAGGTTCCAGCAGATTCGGTTGCTTTGACGATTGACTATCTGCGGATTTGCTCAGCGGGTATTTTGGTCATCATTGCCTATAACGTGATTGCCTGTATTTTGCGGGGCGTGGGCAACGCCAATCTGCCATTGCTTTTTGTCGCGATTGCCTGCGCGGTGAATATTGCAGCTGACTTTTTATTTGTTGGCGGAATGCAGATGGATGTTGCCGGAGCGGCATGGGCGACTGTTTTAGCCCAGTTTGTTGCTGTCCTGGCCGCTTTATTCTTTGTTGGGCGGACGGATCTCGGCTTTTCGATCCATAAAAAAGATTTTCGGTTCTATCCAGCGGAATTGCGCCAGATTCTTCGCATTGGCATTCCGATTGCTTTGCAGGAACTGACTGTCCAGATCTCTTTCTTGTTTATCAATGCCATTGTTAACAGTATGGGTCTGCTGCCATCAGCCGGATATGGAGTAGCACAGAAAATTACATCCTTTATCATGCTGGTCCCATCCGCTTTGATGCAAAGCGTCTCGGCTTATGTCGCCCAGAATATCGGAGCCAATTTGCGTAAGCGAGCCGATCGCGGAACTTTGATCGCCATTTTAGGGGGAACGGCTGCTGGCCTGGTTATGTTTGCGATCGGTTTTCTTCAAGCACCGCTGCTTTCCAGTTTCTTCACTTCGGATCCCGGTGTCATTGCCCAAAGTTCTGACTACATCCGCGGTTTCAGCTTTGACTGCGTTTTGACCTGTACGTTATTCAGCTTTATCGGCTATTTTAACGGCCTTGGAAGAACGGCGCCGGTCATGTGGCAGGGAATTTTGTCGGCTTTATTGGTCCGCATTCCCGTTTCGATGCTGATGGCAGGACTTCCTGATACGACTTTGTTTAATGTTGGACTAGCAGCACCGATTTCTACCATTTTGGGTATCTTTTTCTTCTTGGGCTGTCTTTGGTATTATCGCCGCAAAGAAAACAAATACAATTCTCACTATTAAACTGCTTGATTCTGCCCACCTAGAGCAGGATGTTCACATCACCAAAATGGCGATGTAAACGTCCTGCTCTTTTTCGTACAGCGGCTTTTCTTTCTTCTCAAAAGTTGTCCTCGCCTGTCTTGGCCCTCAAGAAAGAAAAGAGAAGGAATCTGCCTAAACCATCGAAAAATCATTCAAGAGAATATGATTTTAAAGAATGTTTTTTCTTGAGTTTTAGTGCAATTTTTAGAAACTGGATGGTTTTGCTTCCTAGGTGTTTGTTAGGATAAAACCGTTAGGTTAGGAGAGAATGAATGAGGGAATTTTTAGAAAGAGCATTTGATCTGCGGCAGATTAAAATGCATCTGTTAGAGGCGATCAAAATTGGCTTCGGCGCTGCTTTAGCGGTTGTGATCTGCACGCTGCTGGGTCTGCCGCACCCATCGGCTGCAGGGACAGTAGCTTTGCTGACCATTATGGTTCAAACCCGCAAACAGACGGTTTCATTAATTTATAAGCGTTTGATCTCATATGCATTGGCGGTGGGGTTGAGCTGGATGATTTTTCCACGAGTACACCCAGGATATATTGCCTATGGATTGTACTTGTTTTTGATCGTTTTTATCTTATGGACGATTGGCTGGAAGGACACCTTATCGGTCAATGCGGTATTTGGAACTGTCTTTTTGCTTGATCAAAACTTTTCAATGATGAACATCTTTTTAGAGTTTTGCGTGCTGTTAGTTGGGATGGTAATCGCGTTTGTTCTCAATCTCTATCAACCGGATAAGACAATTGCTTCTTTGGTCTATGAGCAGATCTGTATGGTTGAAGTGGATTTGATGGATGGCCTGGGTGAACTGGCAGACTCAATCTGCGGCACGCGAAGAGCAAATGCTGATTCTAAAACACTGACGCATATTTTAGAAGATGCCGAAAAAGGCAGAGCACTGATAGCCAAATATACACAAAACAAATTGCTGGCCAAAGATGAGTGGGTGCTGTCCTATCTGGAACTTTGCTTTGCCCAATACTCTTTGCTTCATGTACTGGCAGGCCAGATCGAAGTGAATCCGATTAAAACGGAAGGCCATTTTGGGGTTATGCAATATGTAGAACAACTAGCTGAGTCGGTGTCTGATTATATTCCTCCTGAAGATTTATTGGAGACCAATCGAAAACTTGTTGCAAAGATCGAAGCGAATGCGGATGGCCAGCTAGATTCTACAACACAGAAAATTTTGTTGATTGTGCTCTATAATCTTGGCTCACTGAAAAATCCGGTGGGATTTGGGATTCTTGACTGTCGTATTGTATGACGCATCGATGATCTTCAGGAAAAAATATCCATCGTCATGATAGCCAAAAGCCTGTCGCCTTACAGTCTTGA
>JADGIS010000124.1 GCA_015233825.1 Erysipelotrichaceae bacterium RD49 | reverse complement strand
ATTGTTCGTCTCTGGTAAGACTCTTCCATCCTACGGGAGATCTTTTTTGTTTTCCATATTTCTTTTTTGACATATCAAATTCAGCCACCAACCCAATCCCACCAATTTTTTCAGAGACCCATTGTTTCTACCAAATTCTCTTGCAATAGTGGATTTACCGATCTGTCTGGCCCCGATCAGACATGCTGCCTTGCTGAGATCGTCTTTCTTCCACTTTTCCAGAACTGCATAAATAGTTCGTTTTAGCCTACTCTCTCCACATTGAAAAACGTTTGATTTTAACGTTTTTCAATGTGAAAAACTGCAAAAATCAACGTTTTTCATAGTGTAGCACATTTTTACCTTTGCCAAGGAAATAGGATATGACACTTGCTGAAAAGGGCCATCTGATAAAAATGCTTTGAATGGTAATGTAGAAGAGCAGGAAATCCTGGTGGTTTGTTGTTTGCTCGTTATTTGTTAACTGAGCAAATTGTTCTAAGGTGAAAAAAGATCCTGAATTTACGATAATCTGGTCTCTGCATCGAATTAAATTCAGGATCTTTTTTCTTTTTATAGTTGTGGCTGGATGGTAATCCGATTGAAAACGATTTGGCGTTAAACAGTTAAGCCAGCGCTGCTTTTTTAGCCATTGCTTTCAGGCGGCGGTTAGCAGGCCGCGTAAAAATAAGGGCAAGAATCAACAGGATCGCTGCACTTCCAAGTGATAACGGGAAGACCGCCAGAATGGTCTGGTAAGTAGGATGGAGAGGGAAGACGAACAGAATCCAGAAAATCCGTAATACGCAAACACCCACGGTAGTCAGTGCAGCAGGTAAAACCGAAATACCAAATCCGCGCAGATAACCAGAAATTACTTCATATTGAATGGAGAAGAAATAGGAGCATAACAAGGTAACCAGCCGGATATAGCCATTATCAATGACCTCGGGATTGCTGTTGAAAAGCGAAAGCAGCTGGTGGCCAAACAGAATGATGATGCCAGCCGTAACAAAGGTCACTCCAAATCCTTCAAGCAAGCAAGTTTTCAATACTTTTTTGCAACGCTCAATTTTATTCGCGCCATAGTTTGCTCCAGTAAAAGTGGTACAGGCATGACCAAACGAGGACATAATGTTATATTCGATCGCCTCGATATTGATTGCCGCACTGCTTGAAGCCATGACAATGGTTCCCAGCGAGTTAAATCCGGATTGAATGACAACGTTGGCAATGGAAAATACGGAAGATTGAATCCCGGAAGGAATGCCGATTCGAAGAATATTTGCCAGTAAGTCTTTTTGAATCGGGTGATGGAACAGGGCTGGAATGCTGATCAGCTTGTTGCGAAGCAGAAAGAGAAATAAAACAATCGAACTGATCAAGTTGGAGACAACAGTCGCAATGGCAACACCATCGACATTCATATGGAATCCTGCAACCAGGATAATATTGAGAATGACGTTGATCACGCCCGCAATGCTTAAAGCAATCAGTGGAAGCTTTGGATTACCGATTCCCCTGAAAATTGCGGCTTCGAAGTTATAGAGCAAGATGACAGGCATACCAATCAGATAAATCTGCATATATAGATCAGCCATATCAAAAACTTCTTCAGGGACACCCATCCATTGTAAAACGGTAGAAGCAATCGCTTCCCCTAAAATAGTCAGTCCGATTCCACCGACCAGTGCAATCCAGATCGAAACAATAGCTGCTTTGCGGACGCGGCGCTCATCATTGGCCCCAACCGCATTGGCAATGACAACATTGCTTCCAATGGAGATGCCGATAAACAGATTGACCAATAAAGAGATGAGGGAGGCGCAAGCGCCAACGGCTGCCATACAATGCGCACCGAGTTCACCAGTAAACTGGCCGACAACGGCAACATCCGCTGCATTGAACAACTGCTGCAAGACTCCCGTACAAGCCAGCGGCAGGGCAAAGAGCAGCACTTTTTTCCAAAGGGATCCCTCTGTCATGTTGATGCCCTGTTTGACTTGCTTTTTCTCTTTTTCGATCTCTTCAGATTCTAATTTGAGTATTTCTTCCAAATATCTTCTCCCCTTTCTTTTCTCATTACGGTAATATGGCAGATCCGGAAGCATGAATGCTAGATCTGGTTAATTTACCTGTGCTTTCCATGCAGACTTTGTGTTTGATCGATTCATTCATCGAAACATTGTCTACAAAGCATAAACAATGATACTCCATTTGAATTCATTTGATGAAAAAAATTAAAATAGGGAAGAAAGCGTTTACGTTCATAAGCGATCGTATCCGATCCTATTACGATCTTATGTAAATGGCTGAGTGATTGGCGGGATTCACCCACTGACTTTTGCTTGGACGCTTCATCCAGGACAGTCCTTTGAAACTCCGGAAATGATGATGGGGTATTCTGATCTAGGAATGGATGGCTTGTCGAGAGTATTTGCCCGCTTTCTACGTGATCACTTGATTTCCCCACGCTTTGTCTACCAGCACCGGCCGGTTGTCCTGAATTCCTGGGAAGCTGTGTATTTTGAGCTCAATGAAAATAATCTTTATTCCTTAGCCCAAAAAGCCAAGCAAGCCGGAATTGAGTGCTTCGTTGTCGATGACGGCTGGTTTGGCAAGCGCGACGCCGATAATTCCTCTTTGGGAGACTGGGTGGTCGATGAACGCAAGTTTCCTGCCGGTCTGGACCATTTTGCCCAGAAGATCCGCGATTTAGGAATGGAGTTTGAATTGTGGTTTGAGCCGGAAATGATCAGTGAAGAATCAAGCCTCTACCAAAATCATCCTGACTGGGTTTTGCGGCCGCCTAAAGGACGCTATTCGTATGGCCGCAGCCAGCTGGTTTTGGATTTTGCCAACCCAGCCGTGGTCGATGCCATTTATGCCATGATGAAGCCGATTATTGAAAAGACCGGTTTGACCTATATCAAATGGGACATGAACCGCGATATTACCGAAGCCTGGTCCTGCTATCTGGACCGGCATGGCATCAGCCAGATGGAGCTTTTCCATCGTTATATTCTGGGCGTTTATGCCCTCTATGAAAAAATTGAACAGGATTTTCCATATGTTTTGATTGAAGGCTGTGCCGGCGGGGGAGGACGGTTTGATCCGGGCATTCTTTACTATTCGTCCCAGATCTGGGTGAGCGACAATACCGACGGTTTTGATCGGCTGAAAATTCAGTATACCACCAGCATGGGCTATCCGCTTTCCTGCCTGTCTAACCATGTTGCGGAAATCGCCTCCCACCAGACCAGGCGGATCATCAATCCGAAATTTCGCTTTGATGTCGCAGCTTTTGGCATTCTTGGCTATGAGATCAATCTGGAACGGCAGCAGGACTTAGATTTAGACCAGATCCGAACCCAGATTGAAGTCTGGAAACAGATGGAACCAGCTGTTTTGAAAGGCGACTTTTATCATTTGAGTTCACCTTTTGATTCCAATGAACCCGCATGGGCTATTCAAAGCGATCAGGATCTTTATGTGGGAGTCTACCAGATCCTGTCAGATCTCAAGAATGCACCGTTTTCGACGATCAAACTACCGTTTTTAAAGACGAAGACCAGTCAAAGCCAGCCAGAAACGCTTTGGAAACTGAATGATCTTTGTCTTTCCACTTCGTTTTTAGCCCAGATTGGCTTGAAAGCTCCGCAAAGAAATAATGGAACCAATCGGACAACTGCTGATTTTGCTAGTGATTTCCAATCCAAACTTTATCATTTGATTCAAGAACGATAAGAATCAGGAATAGGAAATATTGAATCAAATAGGTCGTGACCTAAAAAAGTTGGACCAGGAAGAATCGAATCGAGCTGTATATTGAGCAAAGGTTCGATTCTGCTTTTTACTTTGGAAACGGGAAAAAAGAGTGGGAAAGCAGAAAGATTGGAATGAAAGAAATGGAAAACGTTTACAGAAAATAAAATGGGATATTTTCAAAAATAGATGAATTTTACTTGGGATTTCCTGCAGAATGGACTATATTGTTCACACAACAAAAACAGTTGTTTACAGAATAGAAGCGAAAGGAAGCAGGAAGAACATGCTTAAACAAAATCTACACACGCATACTTCGTACGATCATGGTAAAGATACAGTCGAAGAAATGATTCAGGCTGCTCTGGATCAGGGATTTACAACGCTTGGCTTTTCCGGACACGGAACAAATAAGCCATTGGCACCTACTTCCATGAGCTCAGAAAACCAGCTTGCCTACAAACAGGCGATTCGTGAAGCCAAAGAAAAATACAAGGACCAGATTGATCTTTTCATGGGCATCGAACAAGATTCGATGGCTCCCTTTGAAGATGACGAACTCGACTACAAAATCGGCAGCGTCCACTATATGTGCAAGGACGGCCGTGTGGAACCTGTCGATGACAATCCAAAGCTTTTTGAACAGATCCGTGATGAAATGTATGACGGCAGCATTGAAAAGATGGTCACCGCTTACTATCAAAGCGTTGAAGATATGATGGATTTTCAAAACTTTGATATTGTAGGCCATATCGACTTGATTTCGAAATTCAATGAAAATGAAGAATACTTTGGCTTTGAAGAGCCTTGGTATCTGGAAGCTGCCTTCCATGCGATCCAGAAGGGAATCGACCAAGGACTGATCTTTGAGATGAACACGGGTGCGGTTGCCAGAGGAAACCGCAAAACTGCCTATCCATCGGATGCTTTGCTTCAATATATGGCCGACCATAACGCCATGCTGGTGGTGGATACGGACTGCCATGACCGCAAGTATCTGGACTGCCTGATGGATGAATCCATTGAACGAGCCAGAAAAGCGGGATTCCGTCATCTGATGCGGCTGTCCAAAGATGGCTTTGTTCCAGAACCGATCGAAAACTTTCAAAAAGAAGCCCGCGTTCTGAATCCAAAACGTCCTGCTGGCACAGGATTGAAGCGGCCGTATCTTCGCTAGGCCAGCTTGTCTTCCAATCGATTTGTATTCGCAGATCCAAAATCAGGGATCTGCTTTTTTGATTGAAATTTTGCCTTGTTCAAAATCTGTTCACTCGGATCTTGTCTCTATTCGAACAGCGAATGAAACAAAGCGTATTGATTCTGGTAAAGATCCCTTATTTTCAATAAGGAAGATGTAGGCGCTGAATTTTTGTCTAGGTATACTGGTAAAAAAGGATGGAAAAGAATACCTATGATGACTTTTGCAAACGGGATTTTCCCAACCTGGATGCTTGGGTTAATTCCCAGTGTGATTTGGCTGATTATGATTCCGGCAAATTTTATCGTCGATTCCCTGGTTATTATCGGCTGGACAAAAGTAAAGAAGATTTCAGATTGGAAAAGTGTCTGGTCTAAATCGATTTGGCGGCTGTGGATCTTTGGCTTTATCGCCGACTTTGCAGCTGCCGGGTTTTTATTTGCGCTCTTTTATCTTTGGATGGCTTTAAGTTCGATCACGAACCAGGAATGGATGGTGGATGCTTCGGATGTGATCATGTATGGCTGGGGGAGCTTTTTCTATGGAATTTCAGGGGCTTTGATCGGTGGATTGATCATTTACCAGCTGGATCGCCGCTGGGCATTTACCAAAACAAATCTGGCCCCAGCTCAGAAAAAGAATGCGGCATTTTGGATGGCAATCATCACTGCCCCCTGGCTGCTTTCAATTCCGATTGATGTACTGCTTTTCAGATAATTGTGGAAGCAAACTAAGGACCAGCCTTTGAAAATTATGATTTTTTATCGCAGAGAGCCAGCCCTGAAGAATGGAGTAGAAATCCAACCATTCTTCAGGGCTTTTTGCGTGAAGCAGGTCAACAGAGAAGACGGCAATAAGAGCAGGCGGAAGTCAAGTTCTGACTATCCTTCTGTTTCTAGCTTTGTTGCTTCTTTCAGGTTAGAAAATGCCATGTTTATCTTCGATTTTAACATTCAGGAAATCTCTTCCAAAGGATTTAATAAAGATGCCAGAAGCCACAGGGAAAGGAAATGAATTTATGCAGAAAATCCATCTTGAAACCAATCAAGGACTGATCAATGACCCCAACGGGTTGTGCCAGTTTCGTCATACTTATTATGTGTTCTGCCAATGGAATCCGCTCAAAAAGGACCATACCCATAAAGAATGGGCCATGTTTACCTCAAAAGATCTGATCCACTGGAAGCAGCATGCAAGCCCACTCAAGCTAGGAGAGCCATTTGATCGGGATGGAACGTATTCCGGAAGTGCGATTGAGCAGGATGGGGCGATTTTCGTTTATTACACCGGAAACGTGAAGTGTGAAAATCGATATACGAATCAATGTTTGGCAGTTAGTGAAAATGGAGTGGATTTCCATAAGAAAGGTGTGGTTTTACCAACTCCACCGGGAATTACGAGACATTTTCGCGATCCGAAAGTCTTCCAGGATAAGGATGGAATGATCTATATGCTTGTCGGTGCCCAGACGCTGGACCAAAAGGGAAAGATCCTCTTAGCTCGCAGTGAAAACGGCATCGACTTCGACTATCTCGGCATCATTGCCAAAAGCCAGATTTATGAAATGATCGAGTGCCCGGATCTGATCACGGATTTTGATCAGGATCTCTATCTCTATTGCCTGCAGGGACGCGATCCGATTACGGATGAAGTGACCGATTCTTTTGCGGTCTACCAGGTCACCCCAAAAGATCGCTTCAAGCAGTTTGAACCGCTGGATTTAGATCATAACTGGCAAAAGCTGGATGAGGGACTCGATTTCTTTGCACCACAGACTTTTATCGACAAGAAGGGACGCCGCATGATGATCGGCTGGATGTCCAGGCTGGATGATAACCAGGAAAGACTGCTCTTTGAAAAGGAACCCAATGCGCACTGCCTGAGCTTTCCAAGAGTCCTGACCTGGAAAAACGACCGGCTGATCCAAACACTGGCAGAAGAATTTGAATCCCTGAAAACGACTTCGCATCCAATCGAAATCACCTCTAATGGTTTGCAGGGCAAGACTACGAACCGACTGGCCTATCTCAAGATCGAGCGTAGTCCCAGTGAACAGTCTGGCCAGCCATTCCGGCTGGTCCTCAATGCTGGAGAACTGATCGTAACCTGGAAGCCAAAAACCTGTGAGTTGATTCGCAAAGACTGGGCGCAGGATCGTGAAGAGACCAAAACATTTCCACTCGACGAAATCCGTACGATTGAAGTCTGGGTCGACGAAAGTTCCTTTGAATTATTCGTCAACCAGGGAGAGCAGGTCTTAAGCGCCAGAGTGAAGCCTCTTGAAAGTCACTTCAGTTTTGAAGCCACGGATGGCCAAGCCCGGCTTTTCGATCTTGAAGGCTTTACCTTAGAAAAACTCGGTTCAATGGATTTAAAACCTGCTGGACATGCTCGAAAAGAGGAGGAAACCGCAATTGCCGTCTATTAACCATGAAGAGGCCTGTTATTCGATTTCGAATGACAGGATGACGCTGGCTTTTGAAGTCAATGAAAAGAACCAGCTTGAATAAACTTATTTTGGAAAAGCCTTGAGCGCCTTTCCTTACCGATTTAAGCCGCGTCCCGCTAAACATTCTTTCGCTTTAAGCGATGAATTATTTTATTACAATGAACGCCCGCTGGCTGTGAATGCTTGCCAATCAGGAAGTGAACACGTCCCGGAGCTGATTCTTTGCGATGTCGATGGAATCTGTGCCTGCCGCTTAACCCTTAAGAATGTTGACGTTTTCGACCAGAAACCAGTTCTGGATCATTTGCCGACAGCCAAAGAAAACGGCCTTCCTTCTTCAACACTGGTCTTTACTTTAGAAGATACGGCCAGGGCATTGGAGGTTCGGCTGTACTATTCCTTATTTGAAGACAGCTCGGTTTTAATGATGCATACCGAGATCACCAACTCAGGTTTACAGCCCATTCAAGTGGAACGCTGCCTGTCTTCCATCACGCTGCCGCATGGACATTGGACGGCCGAAGTGTATACCAACACCCACCAGCGGGAAGTCAAAAAACAGAAGATTGTGCTGTCCACCAGCAGCATGATTCTGGAAGGAAGAAAAGGAGCTTTGCCTGCTTTCGTTATCAAAAACCCCAGCCTTGGTGAATATGGCTTTGCGTTAGGCTTCAGTTCCTTCTTTGCAGCTGTTCTTGAACAAGACAGCTATGGCCTGACCCGGATTTTGTTAGGAGCGGATATTCGTGAAGTCCTTGAGCCTGGCCAGACATTGGCGAGTCCAGAAGTCTATTGTGCCTATGATTCCAACAATGTATCTCCAGTCTTCCATGACTTTTTTAGGACATGGAGCGGGAATCCTCGGCCATTCAATGACCGAGATGAAAGCGACTGGTGCATAAAGATGCATTACTGGATGTTATATCTTTTTTATTTTATTTAAGCATATTTAATCACATTTATGATATACTATATGCATGAAGAAAAACAATCTGGTGCATGGTAGAACCACTGTGTACAACATGAATTACCATATTGTTTGGTCGGTGAAATACAGGCGGAAAGTCATTACTCCTGAAGTTGA